>JBDTZD010000405.1:0-2414 GCA_040005335.1 Pyrinomonadaceae bacterium
TTCAAAAATTATGTGGAAACGCTATTCTTCAACTTAATTCAATTCCGAAATTCTGAAAAGCGTCGAGATAAGTTTGATGCGCTTTTTCGCCAAAGCAAACAAAAATTACTTTTTCCAGCGAATCATTTTGCCGGAGAAATTTAAGAGTTTCGGTGACGGCAATATTTGTTGCAGGCTTTAACGGATAACCGTAAATGCCGGTACTAATTGCCGGAAAAGCGATTGTTTTGACGTCGTTTTCAACTGCCAAATTTAAACTATTGCGATAACACGAAGCCAAAAGTTCGGCTTCGTTTCGGTCTTCGCGCCAAACAGGTCCGACGGCGTGAATAACAAATTTCGCGGGCAAATTGTAACCTTAGGTAATCCGAGCTTCTCCGGTTGGACAACGCCCAAGCGTTCGACATTCGGCTAGAAGCTCCGCGCCAGCCGCACGGTGAATTGCGCCGTCAACTCCGCCACCACCCGACAGAGCAGAGTTTGCCGCATTGACAATCGCGTCAACTGCGAGCGTCGTAATATCGCCGCTAAAAATTTCGAGTCTGGTTTTCATTTAGCTTCCGATAAACTTTGCGTAAATTGAACGAGCGACGGTTGCGTCGTCGGTTCCGCGAATGATTGCACGGGCATCTCGGAAAACCGTTACTTCATACTCGGCAACGCTGAAACGCAAAAGATACTCGTTGAGTTTCAATTCAGTAATATTTTGGAGCCGTTTCGCTAAGTTTTCCAAATCAATTTTCGTCGGTTGCGGCGGCGCAATCTGGACAGCGTTTCTGCCGCATAAAACCGCTTGAAAACCAGAGTTCTCCGCATTTAAACTTTCAAATTTATGTTTGCCGCAAGTCGGACAATTCGGATTAGGAAGCCCCAGTTTAATTTTCCGCCATTCATTTTCCCAAACGTCAAACTGCATTAAACTGCCATGTAGTTTATCGAAATTCCCGGTTAAAATTTTAAAAGTTTCCGCGACTTGAGAGGCAGCGACTACGTTAATAATTGGCTGAATCACGCCCGCCGTATCACAGGTTGCGGTGCTTCCTGCCGGAGGCATTTCTTCAAACACGCAACGCAAACAAGGTGTTTGATGTGGGCGAATTGTCATCGTCACGCCGTAAGACGAAACCGCCGCGCCGTAAATCCACGTTTTACTGTGTTTGACACAAGCATCGTTAATTAGATAGCGCGTTTGAAAATTATCCGTCCCGTCCAGAATTAAATCGCAATCTTTGATCAGCGATTCAATATTTGAATAATTAACATCGGTGACGACTTCTTCAATTTTAATTCCAGAATTAATCTTTGCAATTCGCTTTTTGGCTGCGACGGCTTTTGGAAGGCGTTGTTTTGCATCGCTTTCGGAGAATAAAGTTTGCCGCTGCAAATTGGAAAACTCGACAAAATCGCGGTCAACAATTCGCAAACGTCCAACGCCGGCACGCGCCAAACTTTCTGCCTGCGCTGCCCCTAGCGCACCGCATCCGACTAGCAAAACACGCGAATTTAGTAGTTTTTCCTGTCCGTCTTTGCCAATTCCAGCAAACAAGATTTGTCTACTATAACGATTCATAAATTTAAAATATCAAGATGCGAATTTCGAGACTTTGTAAAATTATGTGGCATCTTCAATTTTAAATTGCACCTGATGCCGCTGTTTGATTTTAATTTCTCTATATCAATTATTTATTTAAACAAAAAACGCATTGATTCTCTTTCATAATTGTCATCCGCTTCATGATTTTTACGTTGCGCTTCAGATAAACGATATCGCTCCTCTTGGATTTGAAGCTTCTCTCTAGCTCTGGCGCGATCTAAACCGCCAGCCCGAATAAACTCGATCGTTCTGGGTAATTCGTTGGTGTCAAACCAAACTCCGTGCTGTTTGCACGCATCAATAATCACGCCGGACAAGCGAGCAAAATTGCTGCGGTTCATCAATTGACCACAATCCGGACACGGAACATAGCGCAACGCAACATTTGTATTGTTGCTCGCCGCATTTCGCTTATCTGCTATAAAACCCAAAACAGCAGATTGACGTTCGCGGTCGGCACAAATTTCTTCGAACGTTTCGACATTCGACCACAGTCCACCGCACTTCTCACATTCACGCAAAGTGATTGTTTCAATCTCTAAGACATCCATCTGCAAATGACAACGAGGACATAAACTTGATCTTTCATCGTTTTCAAACTTCGGCTGAACCGCTTTTGCACCGCAATGTGGGCAGTAAAGACTTCCTAAAAACATCGTGCTTAAACACGCCGGACACGCCATTGTTTTTAATCTTGAATGGCAATATAAACATTGCGTCGCATCGCTTGAGACAGCCGCACCGCAATTCGGGCAATTGAGAGATTCAGGTTTCATAGATTTGAATTCTTGTCACCGCGCGAAAATGTTTTTGCTCTAAG
>JBDTZD010000374.1:0-8049 GCA_040005335.1 Pyrinomonadaceae bacterium
GCTCGACTCAAAACTTTTATTTCAAATTCGCCACAATGTTATTAGCACGCAGTGAATTACCCGTGGCGCGTTGCAAATCGGCGATAGCTTTATTGAGGTCGGTTTGAGCACGCAGTTCGTTACCTTTTGCAGTTGTCAAAGCCGTCTGGCGTTCAAGAACAAGAAAAACGGTTGATTGCCCCGCATCCAATTTGCGTTGTTCTGAAGCGTATTGTTTTTCACTGTTTTCACGGGCGATGGCGGCAGAACGAAGTCGCGCTTGTGATGTTCGGACTAATTGGAGGGCGTTTCGGACATCAACTTGAACCGTTTGTTCGAGTTGCTCGCGCTGAGTTTGCACTCTTTGACCTTCAACCAGCGAGCGACCAAGCTGCGCTTTCGCCGTTCGACTTTCAAAAGGCAAATTGAACTGTACTCCAACGCGGTAAGTAGGATAGCGAAGGGCAAATAAATTGCCCAGCGAACTAAAAAATCCGCCGGTTAAATTGTCAGGCACGCGCGTGGCTGCTGTGATCGGCACAAACGGAATATCCGGCAGACCGCCGTTAATTTGATTGACTTGTCCAATTACTTGATTGAGTGAAGTAGTTGTTTGACCATTGCCGAAAATCGAAGTGCCGCCCAATAGCTCAGTTCCCGCCAAACCCGCCAAATTGTAATTAGCTATTAAGTCAATTTGCGGTTTGGTTTGCTCGCGGAAATAACGCTGATCAATCTGATTTATCTCTTGTGAAACTTTGTTTTGTTCAAGCTCCGGACGGTTTAAGAGCGCATCGTTAAGTGCGTCCGTCAAGCTGACGGTGGGTGGATCAATTTCGATGGTATCAGTCGGAATCAGTGAAGCCGTCCACAAATTATCGTTGCGATTTTGAGCGATCAGATTTTTAAGATTGTTTTCGGCTAGAGAAACTGTATTAAGGCCGTCGTAAACACTTCCTTCAAAATTAGCGACCTGAGTTTCGACCGCTACAACATCAATTGGAGCCAGCAATCCTTCGTTAACCAGCCGTTGATTATGTTCGAGTTGATCTCTAGCATCACGAACGGCATCGCGCTGAACCTGCAAGTTTTTCAGCGCAAAGGTCAAATCCCAATAAGCTCGCTGCACGTTGGTAATAACTTCAATCGTGCGCTGGCGAAATTGCGCGTCGTTTAAACTAAGGTTTTTCTTGGCAATCTCGATTTGTCTGCGGTTTTGGTCAAACCTGCGTCCCCGAAACAGCGGCTGCGTGTATTGCAAATTAAGATTAGTCAAAAATTGCGGGTTGAGCGTATTAACAATACTCGTGTTTGTCCCTCTGGAATTGTTAAACTGCGCGGTAAAATTGCCTCCATACTTCGGTTCTAAAACGGTCAAGTTGGCATTAGCGGCAAAATTTGAGGTCGTTAATTTACCGCTCGGTCCGCCGATAATCGTGCTCGCCGAAGGTGTTGTTGAATTTTCGTAAAGCGTCTGAACAAACGAACGAGGTTCAAAAACACCTCGTGCCGATTGAAAATCAAACTCAGCAATCTTGGTGTTTTCCCGCGCCACTTCAATATCTTTGTTATTCGAGAGCGCCAGTTCAAGCGCTTCGCGCAAACTTAAAGGACGCTGATTCATCAAGTCCACGCCAACGCGCCCCAAATCCGGCAAACTACGATCTTCATAACGATACGTCGGAGCAATACTTGGAACTCCCTGCAAATTTTCCGGCTGCACTGTTTGCGAATCCTCTACTACCGGCGGCGTCGGTGAAACCGAAGGAGTCGGGCTCGGTGTCGGCGAAGTTTCGGGCGTCGGTGAAACTGTCGGTGTCGGCGAAGCCGTTGGTGACGGCACAGGCTGTCCGTCCTGCGCGTGAATTCCGAGCGCTAAATAAAAGACGCTCGCTAAAATCAAGGCGGTTCGGATAATAAATAAAAGGGTTGAACGAAGACAAAAAATATTACAACTCATAATGACTTTGACCTACTAAGTAAGCACTTACTTACTTTCTCTTTTTTGGAATAAGATGTCAAGAATTAACTCGCTTTTATTGTGTAAATTGTGTGTAAACAAACCCTCCGACGAGCAAAGCGACGCCGCCGATTTCGCCGGCAATCAAGCCGTACATAAACCAAACGGTAATAAAATTTTGTTCGGCAAACTGGGTCTCTTCTCTGTCAAGCCAACCCAGCCTCGCGTATTGTGCAATCGTCAAAGCGAATAACGCGAGCGGCACGGTGATGATAATGAATAGAAACATTTCGGCAAAAGGTGAATATTTAGCAAGTTCGGCAATCACGAGCGCGGCAAAACTGTAAAGCAAAGCGGCTCGATGAGCGATGTCAACGTATGCGTTGGCTTGATGCGTTTCGCGCATTATCATTTGCCGATATTTAACAATTCCGATTATCATCGCTGCGAGCAGAAACAATCCGGAAGCCAACAGCGAAATTTTTGCAGCAAAATTCATTTCAATCTCCGCCTATTTCACAAAACATACTAAATTCGAACGATTTAATTTCGTGGAATTCGTGTTTTTCGTGGACGGTTATTCGGTTTGAATAAAAACATCAACTCGCAACCCAACCGGCAATCTTTGATTCGGATCTAATTCGAGCAAAACTTCGAGAATCTTTTTATCAACTTTTTCAGTTGGTTCTTCAGAGCGGACGTTTTTGCGTCCCAGAATTTGACCGATTTTGATGACTTTCGCCGTAAATTGCTGCTTGCCGTAGGCGGCAGCGGTGACGTAGGCTCGCTGCTCTTCCCGAATTTTGGCAACATCGGTTTCATCCAGGTCAACGCGGACCCGGAGCGCAGAAACGTCGCCAATCGTGACAATTCCGTTGGCTGAGTTTTCAGGCGAAAAAGATTCACCAGCTTTTAAACGTTTTCGTAAGATTATTCCAGAAAAGGGGGCGCGAACCACAGTTTTGGCTAACCGCGCCTCAGTTTCGGCGATTTTTGTTTTAGCTGCTGCAATCAGCGCTTCAAATTCCGCAAACTGCGATTGCGCAAGCAGAATCGCAGCATCGGCTCGCTCCAAGTCGTCGCTGCGAGCCGGGGCGTTAACCACATTAAAACGCTCGCCCATTTCGGCGCTTCGTTTACTAGCCACCGCCAAATCACGCGCCGAGCGCTCGTATTCCTCGCGCGCGATGTCACCATTTTCAAACAAGATTTTACGCCGCGCCGCTTCGCGTTTCGCGTTTTCGAGAACGGCATTGGTTTGTTCGTAACCAGCCAAAGCCTCTTTTCGTTCTTCCTGACGCGAGCCGTTGATGATGCGCAATTTCTCGGCTTTTGCCTGTATTAATCTGGCTTTTGCCGTTTCTCTCTGACTTTTCAAAGTTTCAATTTCGGCTTTAGCCGACATAACTTGGGCGGCAAAATCAGCATTTTCTAAAACTGCAATAATTTGATTGCGAACTACGGTGTCGCCTTCTTCAACCGTCACTTCCTTCAGTTTTCCCCCGATTCCCGCGCTAACTTCAGTTTCCTCCGAAACGGCTTCGACCACTCCGGGCGCGGCGATCACGTTAGCGGCTGTTTTTGATTTTTCGGCGGTTTCTTTCGGTTTTTCGGTTTCGGCTTGGCTTGGACGAAACCAAACAAAATAAGCGAGCGAAACACTTACCACTAAAAGTGCAATTGTTGATAAGATTAAAGTTCGGTTCATATTGTCACCATTATTTCAGAAATTAAATTCATCTTTTCGTTTTCAGCTTCTCGCTTTTCAGAAATGCGTCCGTCCTCAATATGGACAATGCGGTCGGCGTAATCAAAAGCGCGATTGTCGTGCGTCACCACGACAACTGCACATTTTCGTTCGTGAGCGAGTTCTTGTAGCAAATCCATGATAAGTTTGCCCGAAACAGAATCGAGCGCGGCGGTCGGCTCGTCCGCTAAGATAATTGGCGGCGCGCCAGCCAAAGCCCGCGCAATCGCGACGCGCTGTTTTTGCCCGCCTGACAAATCCGACGGATAAGTTTTCAGCTTGTTTTGCAAACCGACTTTGGCGAGCAGATCGGCTGATTGCTGGCGCGCTGCTCCGCCGCGAATCTTTTTTAAATCAAGTGCGATTTCAACGTTTTCCTGCGCCGTTAACGCGGGAAACAAATTAAAACCTTGAAAAATAAAGCCGATATTTTCGCGTCTGATCTGCGGCAAGGCGCTTTGCGGCAAGCCAATGGTTTCCTGCCCGCGAATTTTGCAGCTTCCCTCTGTGGCGGACAGAATACAGCCGATAATCGAAATCAAGGTTGTTTTGCCGCTTCCGCTCGCGCCCAAGAGCAACAACAGTTCGCTTGGGGCAACATCCAAACTCACACTTTTCAGTGCGTGAATCACGGTTTCGCCCGTCCCGTAAGATTTCACCAGATTTTTAACTGAGATTGCCGCTTCGCTCATTTTGTTTTCCTTTTGCCGCCATCGCGCAAATAATGTGATATGCCAAAACGCATCGAAGCGCCCGTTGTCAAAGCTGTTTTGCCTTTATACTCAAACAATAACCTCACTCCTTTCTTTTAACCTTTAAAAACCATTGCCGGATCAAGCCGGGTCACTTTGTTGATTGAAACGATTGAAGCCAGGGCGCACATCAGCATTGTCAAACCAAAAAGTCCGATTGCTAGCTGCCACGGAATGATAATCGCCGTCGTGCCTTGCAAACTGCCGAACGAGATAAACAAACTGACACCAATCGCCAGCGCATAGCCGATAACGCCGCTGATTAAAGCTTGCGCGATAATGATGCGATAAAGATAAAAATTCGTCGCGCCCATCGCTTTGAGTGTGCCGTATTCCTTGATGTGATCAACCGTAGCGCTATAAATTGTTTGCGCGACGACGACCACGCCGACGAGCAAGCCTAAACCCGCCGCAATCAGAACAGTCACCCCCGCGCCCGTGCCAAACATCCAGTAATTTTGTTGTTTTGCCGTGATTTCCGCGCGTGTGTAAACATCAACGTCAGCGACATTAGCCTGCAAATCACGTTTTAGTTGCTGCAAATTAGCGTTTGGCGTGGCTTTGACAAGAATGTAAAGCGTTTGATTTTCCGGCAGTCCAAAATAGTTTTGGGCGTTCTTAAAACTTGTAAAAACGGCAGGCGAAGTCGTAAAAGTGCGAATTCCGTGTGTGAATCCGACGATTTTGGCTTTGTAACCGCGAATCTCGACAGTTTCGCCGATTCTTGAAACTCCCAATTTTTCTTTATAGAGCGAGTCAACGATGACGGCATCGGGTTCGCGAAGGGCATCCCAACTTCCTTCGACAATGTTCCACGGACGCAGCATCTCGCTTTTTAAATCAAATCCAACAATTTCAACGCCTGTTTCCGCTCCGTCCGGTCGCTTCCAGGTTCCGAATTGGACAATGTTTTTGGTCGCTTCCTCCACGTTTGGCGTAGATAAAACCTTGTAAATTTTGCGCTCCGAAAACGGCGCGCCGTTTTCGACACTGACAAGATTTTGCGACGAAATCCAAACGTCGGCGTTTGAATTTTCCACAATCGAAGCGGTCGCCGCCTGAAATCCGACAAACAAGCCAAGCTGAATCGAGCTTAAAACTACAGAAAAGACAATTCCGATAATCGTGACAATCGAGCGGATTTTGTCGTAAAAAAGATTGCGAAAAGCCAATGAAACCATAAATTAGTTGTGGATTTTAGATTTTGCTGAACATAACGCCTTAAGCTAAATTTACTGTTGCTAGATTCTTAACGGCGTTAAGTTAGCAAGCAAAAAATTTTAGCTTTTTAAGCCGGATAAAATCATTTCGGTTAAACAATCAATTAATTTTTCTTTGGTAACAAATGGAAAATCTTCATGTCCGATAAGCAGGGATGTTAATCCGTGCATCGCCGCCCAAACCGTTTGACTTATTGCATCTATATCGCCCTTTTTAATACTGCCTTCGGCAACTGTCGCCGCAATGACCGAACGCAAATATCCAAAAGTGCGTTCGCCCATTGAGCCTTCGTATTTGTATTCTTCACTTTTATCTATATCCTTCCAAATCGGTGCGATAAACGTTACTTCGTAATGATGCGGGTGCTCTAAACCAAATTCAACATAAGCTTTGATTCCCTTGCTTAAACATTCAAGCGCATTTTCGCTGTGCTGTTCGATTTCCTGCATCCGGCGATATAAAAGAGCAAATGTTTCTTCGCAAATTTGCATTAAAATATCGTTTTTATCTTTAAAATAAAGGTATATTGTTGTTGGACTATACTCGATTTGATCGGCGATTTTGCGCATTGAAACGTTTTGAAATCCTTCGGCGACAAACAACTCGCGCGCAACGTCAAGAATCTCCTGACGCAAATTTTCTTTTTCCCGCTCTCGCCTCTCTTTTAATCCCATAACGCTGAAATCAAACTTAACACCGTTAAGTTATAATTTATGAAAATTATTGTCAAGTAATTTTTGAAATTTATTTATAGCCGTTTTTAACAAGTACGGTAGGTGAAAATAGTTCTCTATCGTCGGAGCGCCGCCGGTTCGCCGGCTTCGAGCGCTGAAAATCAGAGGCATCAGAGTTAAAAATCGAGTCGTTTTTGATAATGCCGACAACGCCCTTTAATGCCTGGCATTAAAGGGCGTGCTCCAGCAATCAAAAAGCTATAACTGCTGAAAAACCGCAACTATAGCTTTTCAAATTTCTTAAAAGTAAGTTTATTCCGGTTGACCTTTGCACCCTGCGCCGAACAGGGCTGGAACTTTCGTACTGATAATCGGATAATTTTCGGCTTGTGCATTTAACTCAAGCCATTCTGAATATTCGCTCGGCAAAGACATATCGGCATAAATCGCCTCGACCGGACATTCCGGTATACAGGCATCACAATCAATACAATTATCGGGGTTAATGTAAAGACGGTCGGGCAACTCGTGAAATGCTTCAACCGGGCAAACGGCGGCGCAATCAGTATATTTGCATTCGACACAAGGCTCTGTCACAACGTAGGTCATCTAATCTGCTCCTAAAAAATTATTAACAATCATAAGAAAAATATAAACTTTCCTAAAATATAACGGGTGAAATTGTCATGCACAAGTTGTGATTGTGAAAAACGTTGCAAAAGTTATAGCCTTTTACAAAAGTATTACTTTGCCATTGCGTCGGTAACTTTGATTTCTCCGGCGATGATTTTGCGCCGTGCCTCTTCGACTTTGGCGATTGTTTCAGCGGGAATCAAATCTTTGTTAAATTTGTCCATCGCGTAGGCGACGCCGTTCTTATCAAGTCCGAAAACGTTAAAGCCGCCTGCAAATCTACCTTCCTGCACATCTTTGACTTCCTCAAACACCGCATTGTCAACGCGCTTAACCATACTGGTTAAAACAAATCCTGGCTTTTGACCGTTCTGATTTGAATCAACACCAATCACCATTCGCTCGGCTTTGCCGTCTTTCATGCCAAATTGCTCGGCGGCATCGAAAGCACCGACACCGGAATTTCCGGCAGCGGTAAAAATCACGTCCGCGCCCCTGTTTATTTGCGAGAGGGCAAGTTCTTTGCCTTTTCCCGGATTGTTCCAAGCTGAATCGGTGAAGCCAACATATGCATCGAGAACTTTAATATTTGGGTTAAAAGCCTTGGCTCCTTCTTCATAGCCGGTTTTGAAACGATGAATCAGGGGAATATCCATCCCGCCAAGAAATCCAACCGTGCCGGTTTTTGACTGACTCGCCGCTATCATTCCAACGAGGTACGAGCCTTCATGTTCACGAAAAACGAGCGAAGCGACGTTTGGCAAAGGCTTGCCGTCTTTGTCTAAAATTACGCCATCAACAATGGCGAATTTAATATTCGGGTAATCTTTAGCAACCTGTTCCATAATCGGACCTTGTGCGAAACCGACTCCGATGACCAAATCATAATTGCGCTCGGCAAAAGCGCGCATCGCGGGTTCAATGGCATTAGGTGTTCCCGGTTCGACATCGCGCACAAAAACACCCAACTCTTTTTCGGCACGTTTAACGCCTTCCCAAGCTGCCGCATTAAACGAACGGTCGTCTTTGCCGCCAATGTCGAAAACAATTCCGACGCGCACTTTACCTTTTTCTTCGGCTGAA
>JBDTZD010000362.1:0-2406 GCA_040005335.1 Pyrinomonadaceae bacterium
TGCTGTAACCAGGTCCGGGCTTTCCCCAAGCCGAACAATCCGACGCTCTAATTTCAAAGTGCAGGTGACACAAATATTTACCGTCGCCATTGCCGACTGCGCCGACTTTTTCTCGGCGCTTAACTTCGCCGCTCGTTTTAACAAATGATTGCAGATGTCCGTACAAAGTTTCAACCAACTCTCCATCCGCCAAACGATGCCGGATGATCAAGACGTTTCCCCACCCGGGAACTTTTCTTTCGGCAAAAACTATCACGCCTTTTGCCGCTGCGTAAACCGGCGCGCCGCAATCAGTATTGCCGCCTGCGCTGCTGTTCCAATCTTCACCTAAATGATTTCTTTTGCCAAAATCTTGAGCGTTGTACCATCCATCTTTGTCATTTGATTGCGTCACGCGGCGGGTTTCGCCAATGGGATAATCAAATTCATCGGCAATGGGAACATTGATCTCGATTTTTGTTTCAGGTGTCGGTATTGGCGTCAACTTCGCATTAGGTTCGACTCGTGTTTCATCAGGAGTTTTGGAAGGTTGCTGGATATCATCATGATTTATCAAAAAATACCAATACGCGGCAAATATGAGCGCGCCAATCAGCAAGCCAAAAAATACGACATGACGAACTGAGATTTTCACAAATCTTGTTTAGCCTGCTCTCAAAGCTGCCCAAGCCAAACACAGCCAGCCAGCCAAAAACGCCAATCCGCCGAGCGGCGTAATTGCTCCAAGCCAACGAATTTCAGTTAAACTCAGCGTGTACAAACTGCCTGAAAAGAGAACTGTACCGATGATAAAGAGCCAACCGCTAATGGTTATAAGCTGTGATGAATTGGAAAATCTCGTGCTGGCCCACGATGCCGCGAGCAGTGCGAAGGCGTGGTACATCTGATAGCGAACGGCGGTTTCAAAAATTGTTAGCATTTCCGCGCTCAAACGATCTTTCAAACCATGCGCTCCAAAAGCGCCCAATGCAACCGCGACGAATGCCGAAACCGCTCCGATTGTAAAAAATAATCTTTCCATTTTCTAAATCTTAGTTGCGACTCTTCAACTCGCGCAACATTCTTGAATAGCGCAAAAATTGCGCGCTATTGTTTACCGTTAAGCGATTGTCTCTCGAGATTTTGCCGATTCCTTCGTGCTGCCAGCCGATAGATTCGTTGCGCTGATCCGGCTGCCAGACCGGATTTAAAGCGGCTCGCAAACGCTTATAAGAATCATCATAAGTTGCGTTCGCAGCTCTCTCCCGCAGCTTTTCTAACAAATTCCCAAAATTTTCTCTTGCTAAAAGTTTTTTATCTGCGCCGAGGCAGGAAAAGTCGAAGTTTTTGGCGGAAATGCGATAGCCAGATTTATCATTTTTAACGTACAAATCAAGTAAACTTTCGTCGCTCGAAATCTCGCGCGAGTCTTTAATCTCAAATGAATCTTTGCCTTTGCGCTGTTCGCGGTTTTCAACTTGGCGCTCGAAAATCGCGCCGGTGATGAGCAATTCAATTTCCGCATCAAGAAGTTTAATTGATTCATCGCTTTTGCCGAGAAGAGATAAATTCAAGTGCTTGTCATTAAATTCCAGTTCGCGTACGCGACGCGGTAAAGCTTTGAGTTCCAAATCTTCGTCGGAGACAATTGCCGTGCTAAAACCATTTGCCTGCAAGTATTTTTCGACAACAATGGCTTCGGTTGCGCTTTCTGCTTGAGCGACGGGCAGAACGTGACGCGCCGCCACAATTTTTTCGAGTTCCGTCCTTTCGAGGCGCAGAAAAGTAGCGACCTGAGCAAGCGCAACCTCTTCAAAATCATCAGCTTCATTGGGCAGATAAACTACGTTCCAGCCTTTCTCCCAATTTTCGAGCCGCCGCAGGACAGGGCGCGCCAATACGTGATTTTCTTCGGCAATTTTCATCGGTGCACCGCAATACAGACACGCAACCCTGGTTGGAGCGTTGCTGCGTCCGCAACCATCGCACGCGACCATCTGTTCGGTGGTAAAACGCTCCGTAGCCGTTTCTTTCGGCAAATCCTGGAGCCACAAAAAAGCGTCGGGCAATTCTGGCTTTGATTTCTTTTCCATCAACTCGAGTCCACCTTTCCACCGGAATTATAAGCTTAAACGAACTCCAAATGCTATATCTAACATTCCACAGTAAATACAGACCAAATTTGAATCTGAGAAAATAGAGTTCTAAAGTTTGGAGTTGACCGTTTCGCGCTCAAACGTCATCTTATAAGTAACTAATGAATTCGTTATCAAATTAAATTATTATCGCAGTTTGTTTTTTGAAAGGTTTATCTAAAAATGCAATTTGACCCGACTCAAAATATTTCTTGGCAGTATGGTAATCGCGGTCTAGTCGCGGTTTTTATTGACGGAAACAATTTATTTCACGCCGCTCGGTTTCATAATC
>JBDTZD010000317.1:0-7996 GCA_040005335.1 Pyrinomonadaceae bacterium
AAGAAAACGCTCGCTCTAGTCAAGATTGGGTAAAGGACGCGGTGATTTACGAAATATTTCCGCGAGCATATTCAATCAAAGGCGATTTTAATGCGATTACGGCTGACCTTAATCGTTTGCAAAATTTGGGCGTCACCGTTTTGTGGCTGATGCCGATTCACCCGATTGGCAAAGAAAAATCGAAAGGCACAATCGGCTCGCCCTACGCCGTCAAGGATTATTACGCGATCAATCCGGATTACGGGACTTCAGCCGATTTAAAACGGCTTATTAGCGAAGCTCACCAACGCAGTCTCAAAGTCATTATTGATATTGTGGCAAATCACACGGCTTGGGATTCGGTGATGATGAAAACCAAGACGTTTTACACGCAGGATAAAGCCGGAAATATTATCTCGCCCGTGGCGGATTGGAAAGACGTGGCAGATTTGAATTACGACAACCCGGAGCTTCGCAAATACATGATCGAAATGCTCAAATTCTGGTTGCGAGAATATGATCTGGATGGTTTTCGCTGCGATGTTGCCGGATTCGTCCCAACCGATTTTTGGGAAAACGCAAGAACGGAATTGGAAAAAATCAAACCTAATATCATCATGCTCGCCGAAGCAAATCAGCCGGATTTGCTGGTTGAGGCATTCGATTTAGATTACTCGTGGGATTTACACTCGGCTTTGACAGAGGTTGCGCAGGGCGCGAAACCTGCAAGTTCTATCCAAACCGTTTGGCAGGAAAATCGCGCTAAGTTTCCCAAAAACGCTCTCCGCATGAGATTTTCCGATAATCACGACGAACGCCGGGCGATTGCGCGTTTTGGCGAACGCGGCGCGCTCGCGGCGCAGGCGCTGGTTTTTACGCTCGACGGCGTACCGCTTATTTACAATGGAATGGAAGTCGGCGATACAACCGAATCGGGCGCGCCCGCTCTCTTTGAAAAAATGCCGATTCTCTGGCAAATCCAGGAACGTCGCCCCGAATTCGGGCGCTTTTACGCGGCGATGATTGCCTTGCGCAAAGCATCTCCGGCGCTCCGGCGCGGTGATTTAACTTGGCTCAAAAACTCTGACGAAAATCACGTTTTAACTTTTACGCGGACGGACGGCAATGAAACTGTACTGGTTGCTATTAATATGAGAAACGAGCCGTTTGTCGGATTAGTTGAAGGCGGCACTGGTTTTGATGAAATTACGCCGGATGTCGCCCCGCCGCTCCCGCCGGACGACGATAAAACGAGGATCAAGGTCAAAGCGACCACTGCGCTTCCGGCGTTATCGCTCGAAGCATGGGGCTATCGCATTTTCCGCAAACAAAAATAAGATTATTTGAGTTTTACCGACTAAAAAGTTAAAGAGCGCAGCCAATAACTGCGCTCTTTAACTTTATCAAAATAAAACTAATTTGCTGGTGGTTCTTCACCGCCTGTTACAGTAAATTTAATATCGTCGCTGGTTTGCGAAAGCCTGTGATCGTTGGAGTTATAGGCTTGGACGCTGATGCGATAGGTGTCATTGATTAAAAGTTTATCAGGCGTGTATGTTGTCTCTTCGACTCTTGCATTGTAAACCGATGTTTGTACCTTGAGGTTGCTTGGGTACAGACTAACCTTATAATAAGCTGCATCGGGATAATCATTCCACTTAATAACTACATCTTTGACGCCAACTTTTGCTCCGGCTTTCGGATTTGTTAACTTTAAATCGCCTTTAAAAAGATTGATGTCGTGGGCAAAAATAGTTTTGTCGGCTTCGACGTTAAATTTTTGCGCCGTCATAATTCCTTCCTGCGGAAAAACGTAATAATCAGTTTTAAAAACTTTTGCCGCCAAACCTTTGTAAGTCATCGGATCGAGATCGGCAAGAACAAAAACGCCCTCCGCATCGGTTTTGGTAATTTTAGTTTTTCCGGTGCAGCTAACGCCCATCAGCGAACTAAATTCCTCACAAATTTTAACTTCGATTCCCTCGGCGGGTTGGTCATTATAGAGAACTTTACCCTGCACATTTCCTTTTCCGGCGGCCGGTTTATCCTTTTCCGCCCCGCTCGTTGAAGCTGATTCACTATCGTTAGTCGTGACAGCATTTTTGTTCGCGGCGGATTTGTTGGAATTTGACGCGGCAATAATTGAATTGGAATTATTGTTTGATGCAACTTGGTTGGCGAGATTGCCGAGTCCGCTGCACCCGAGGGACGCGAAAGTAAGTATTGAAACTGCAACTAAAAGGTTGATTTGATTTTTAGACATTAAATACCTCCTGTTAAATAAAATTTTGAAAAGCCGAGGATAGATTTAACAATTCCGGCATCGTAGCAAAAAATCATTTAACAGTTACTTTGTCGGTCAAATCTCTGCGAACGTAAAGCATTAAATCAACTCCAGGGCGCATAGTATAAGTCCCGATAAAATCGTAATGACTTGCATACTCCTTGTCCAACTCAGCGGCTTGAGTAACCGAACCAATAATGATTTCGGCAGTTTCTGACTTACTAATTTGCCCGAAAAAAGCTGCGCCCTGATAATCTCGCAAATACCAAGGCAACGGCCAATAATCCGGTGAAACGATTAAAATACTTGCATCTTTGCTCTTGCCGGAGATTTCGGCTGTACGCTCAATATCTTTGACCAAATCTAAAAATTGGCGTCTAGTGTGCGCATAAACGTAGGGTTTTGAGTCATCATCATATTTATAAAAGTTTAGATCAATAGACTGATAAGCTGCCCAGCCAAAAGCACCTGCCGCTAAAAAAGCCGCCGCACTGCGTTGCCAAGTTTCGCGCGAAGTCGCCAGCTCATTAATACCATAACCCGCAATCAAACCGAGCGGCAAAATAAAATTGACTGAGAGCCAAGGAGTTTTGTAGGGAATAATAGAATACGCCGCGATCAGTCCCCAAGCCCACAAAGCAGCAAACATCGCAAAACGATGTTTCGCTTTTGCAAAAGCTATTAACGCACCCAATGCTCCCAATATCAAAAGGAAAGCCTCCATCGCCCAGAGCCATTTTAAGTACGCAAATGGGCTGTTTTGCGTATGATCTTTAGAGCCGGTTTTTGTCCAGAAAACATAAGCCTCAAATGCCCCGTAAACTCCGCCCGGATAAGTGAAGAACGAAGAGAAAAACAGCGCGGCGACATAGGCAAATATTGCTGCACACAAAATCATTGTCAAAACTGCACTGTTTGATTCGGTAAAAGATGCACGAAAATTGCGAAACGAAAGCTCAACGGGTTCGCACCACATGGTTTCTTTGTCGGGCTGCCAAATCATTAGCCAGACGGATATGCAAACAACTGCAATCAACATTGTGCCTAAAGATATAAAAGCAGTTTCTTTCGTCGCAAAAATCAGTGCGGCTGAAGCAGCTACCAACAATAAGTAAATAGGTCTGCCGACTTCCCAACCAAGCAGAAAACGCATTAACAAAAAAACAATTCCGGCTTCGAGAACAAGAAATCCAATTATGGCGACATTTCTAATTTCGACGTTTGCGCCGCCAACAATACTTGCAAAATTGAGTGTTCCGGGAAATAGACAAACCATTAATAAAATTGCCATTGCGCTGGCGGCAATGCTTCCTACCTTGGAGCGCTCAATAAACTTAACTATGCAGAGCGGTACGGAGAACGTAAAAAAGACAAACAACATTTCGTGTATAAAATAACGTGAAATAAAAACCATTCCGGGCGAAAAAGCAATCAACATACCGGCGGTCAGCGCACCAACACTACCCAAATAACGCCGCAAAGAGAAAATCCCAACAACACACAAAACTCCAAAAAGCGCTGGCACAAGGCGCACTCCAAAATCATTTAAACCAAAGAGATAACTTGAGACTAAAGCAAAAAAATAAAGTGTCGGACCGTGATAATTTTGCGGGTCGTAATGATAAATACCGCTTTTGAAAAGCGTTTTGAGGAAAAAGCCGTTGACGCCTTCGTCATGGTGAAACGGTTTGAGCGATAAATCGTAAAACCGTAGGGCGACCGCGACAATGAGAACTAATGCCGTGCCGACGCGCCAAAAAAGTGGTGAATCGAAAAACGAAACAGTCGGTGCCGATTTTTCAGGGGATTTTTCGAGCGGTTTTTCAAATGGCTCATCGTTTAGTATTTCACTTCGTAGCTGTGCGAATGTTTTATTTGATTTTTGCGCCATCTTATTTTACCTGCAGCAAACGGTATTCGCCGGCTTGGGCTACGATAGGAAAGCGGTTTAAAAAGTTATCGTTGACAACTGTATATTCATACTCCTGTGGGCTCACGACAATATAACCAATATTGTTTTCGAGCAGCAGTCTCTCAGAATTAGCACCCCCGCGGTAAATCTCACGCAATTGATTTTCGCGCGGTACAGCATCGATTCCATGCGTCCATAAATGTGCCGTAAAGCCTAAAAACCAACGTCTTCCCATCAATGCCGCAGGTGAATAAAACACTGGTGCGCTCATCACAATCGCGTCAGGAGCTAGTTTTTGGCGTGCCTGTCCGGCAAGTAGAACAGCATCGCGGCTAAAAACTTGATACTCCATTTGCTTTGAGGCAATCCGCCAGACATCCAGCCAACCGGAAAGTGTCAAACCGATTAGCAAAGCAACTGTCAAAATTTTTCCGGATTTTCCCTCCTGCCAAATTTGTGCAATCAGTAAGGCAACCAGCGGGATCGATACTGTAAACCAATAAATCAAAACTTTGATGTTATCCCATATCCAAGGCGCCAGTCGCGCAACGTTCGGTACTATAAAACATAACGCAAATGGTAGCCAGAATAATAACAACTTTAGGTGATTTGAAGCTGGTAGTTGATCTTCAAGACTTTCTTCATTTGAAGTTTGACTTTTTAATTTGAGGCTTTTGACAATCAGAAATATGATTGCGGCAATTAACAAGGGAATAAAAAACCCGGTATTTTTGAGCCAGAATAAAACGAAGTTGGTATTAAAGCTATCCCATCCGAACTGCCAATTAAAAAAATTCCCAATTTTTGACGCGCTGTTTTTCATCGCCCAGAGCAATTCGGGAACTGAAACTACTGCCGCTGCTATGAAGAACGATGCCCATTCGCGCCACTTTCTCCAACTCATTAAAGCCAGGCAACCAGTCATTCCCATCACGACTGCGAAACTGTGGGCGTGAACGAGTGGCAACGTTCCGGCGAGTAAACCAACAATAATTGTTTGGTAATTCAAAATTAAAAATGGAAAATTAAAAATGGAAATGGTTCTTTTCTCTGTAATGTTTTCCGATAATTTTGAATCTTGAATTTTTAATTTTGAATTACTAAAAATTTCCCAAACTTTAGTGAGAATAATCAGCGCGAGCGGTAACCCAAGCAAGATACTCCGCTGCGTCATAAACAACACTGTCAACGAATTTCCCCAGCGCCAACTGCTCTCTGAGCGAATCGTGTAGTTGTCAGGCATTTTCATGAGCAGGTCGAAAAAATCCGAACTACTTTCGAGCGCGCTGCTGAAAAAGAGCAGAAATCCGAAACCGCCGCTAAAAAGCAAAATCAGTGGCGCAATCTGAGCGGCAAATTTATTGTTCGTTAATTTAAAAGTAAAACGGTGCATCAATCCAATGAGAGCGATTACCAGAAGCATGTTTTGCCAAAACATCGCTTGACTGATTTTCGCACCGACAATTGTTAGCATCGCTGCAACCAAATCAACCATAAACGGATAGGTAAACTTAGCTCCGGCGTATGAAGGATTTTGCGGCGGGAAGTTTTGCCCATTGAGAAATCCGTAGATTGCTTGCAGGTGAAATGAAATGTCGCCGGTATTGTGTGGTGAACCCGTGCCGATGCCTCCAGCCGTATTAAGCATCGCTCGCTCAAAAAACATCCACAGTAAAACTATTAACCAAATGTAAATCGCAACTGCGATAGCTCTCCCAAGTACGGGATGCAAGACAAAATTTTTGATTGACTCAAGAAACACGAAAAAATCAGCCTGTGCCGAATTCTTAATTTGTTTCTGAGTTAAAGCGAGCAGCGGCAACGCAGTCACAAGTGCGCTCAAGACAGCGATATTCGGTGACATGCCGATTAAACAGCCAAACGCTAAACCAACGAGCGCGAACAAAACCTGACCAAGGACGATCCCCGCGCAGACGCGCCCGAAAAACGGGAGGTCCCGATCGTAAAAGTATGTTACGGCAATACCGCTTGCTGTAATCAATAAAAGTAAAATGAAAGCGAAAAACATAAATGAGTTATGAAGTTACAAATGATTGAAAACTCGGAAAAGCACAAATCAAATTAAGCCACAAAACACAGTTAAATAACAAAACCCCAGCGTCGGAGTTTCGCTTTTCCCTCGACTTAAGCGAAAATCAAACTACAAACTTTACCGGACATATTTTAGAAATTTAGCAACAAATTTTTTGAAGCCGGAAAACATATCAGAAACCATTTTAGGAGAATTTATTAGTGTTACGTGCAGGAATCGTTGGCTTGCCGAACGTTGGCAAGTCAACTCTTTTTAACGCGCTCACCGCACAGCAAAACGCGCTGGCTGCAAATTATCCTTTCGCTACGATTGAACCAAACATTGGCACCGTGCCTGTGCCGGACGAGCGTCTGCAGATTTTGTCAGATTTAGTCAAAGCCAAAAAAATCGTTCCGGCGACAATTGAATTCGTTGACATTGCCGGACTCGTCCGCGGCGCGTCAAAAGGTGAAGGTTTGGGTAATCAATTTCTCGCCACCATCCGCGAAACCGACACGATTGTTCAAGTTGTCCGCTGTTTTGAAGACGAAAACATTGTTCACGTCGAAGGCTCGGTCAATCCTCTGCGCGACATCGAAACGATTCAGCTTGAATTAGTTTTAGCGGATTTAACATGCGTTGAAAAACGACGCGATAAAGCGCAGCGCGCGGCAAAAGCGGGCAACAAAGAAGCCAAAGCCGAGCTGGAGGTTTTGGATAAAATCCAGCCGGTTTTGGAAGAAGGGCGTCCAGCCAGAAGCGTTAATTTTACGGAGGACGAGCGCGCTCTCGTTCGACAATTTTTCCTGCTTTCTTCAAAACCGACAATTTTTGCCGCCAATGTTGACGAAAATTCGCTTGCCGCGCCTGAAGAAAACCTGCACGTTCGCGCCGTCGAGGAGTTTGCTGCCAAAGAAAACGCGGAAGTTGTTGTCATTTGCGCCAAACTCGAAGAGGAACTCGGCGAATTGCCGGTGGAAGAACGCGCCGAATTTTTAAAAGATGTCGGAGTTGAATCGAGCGGCGTTGACCGCTTGATCAAATCTGCCTATCGCCTGCTTGGATTAATGTCGTTTTTGACGGCGGGCGAAATCGAAGTCCGCGCATGGACGATTCCCATCGGCACAAAAGCGCCGGCTGCCGCCGGAGAAATTCACACAGACATCGAACGCGGTTTTATCCGCGCTGAAATCGTCGGCTACGAGGATTTAATTCGAACAGGTTCACGCACCGCCGCGCGCGAAAAAGGTTTAACCAGACTCGAAGGCAAGGAATACATCATGCAGGAAGGCGACATCGTGGATTTTCGCTTTAACGTTTAAAAGGTTTGGCGTTAGAATCTTTGACGAGGTGACAAGATGTACAGAAATTTGTTGAATTTACAGCTTTTATTGATTCTGTTTTTGCTGCTATTTTCGCAAGCCTTTGCGCAAAATGCGCCAATCAAACTACGAGGTGAAAGTACTGCACGGCTCGTTACCGTTAGTCAGAACTCGCCTCAACAAATCACTCCATTTAGATTTAATTTTAGTGAAACTATACGAGAAAAGAGATTCTGGTATTCCATTAAGAACAGTTCCAATGCCGCCGATTTTCGCTTATTTTTAGAGCAATTTCCAAATAGCGTCTTTGCTAAAACAGCGGCGTCAAAGCTAGAAGATTTAAACGAAAAGTCAAAATTAGCTCTGCCGATCTCGGAAAATCTAACTCTCAGAAATCTATGCATGAAATTAGAAGCCACCGACGCTTCTTCCGAAAAGCCGCGCGTGAAACTCGAAAACACTAAAGC
>JBDTZD010000359.1:0-7990 GCA_040005335.1 Pyrinomonadaceae bacterium
CTGCCATAGTTTCCGCCGGTTTCCTTTAAATCGTAAATTGAGCATCTAATTCTCTCCTTAAAGTCGAAAAATCGTTTATAAAAGATTCAGGTTTCGGAAACTACTGTGGGACATTCAGCTTCCTCAAGGTTTTAATACTAACTTGAGTATCGAGGATTTGTCCATAAAAATATGCCTTGACGAATTGTTAAATTATCAAATAAATAGAATTCTGTTACATTAATCGCCGCTTGAACCCGACCATTACGGCTGACAACTCTGATCCGTCTTCAGCACGGTTTTTAAGCTGGTTGTTCTTAGTGAAACTTTTCTTGCGTATGTTACGTTTGAAAAAGTTTCCGCAAAATTTGTCATGAACGAAATTATTGAAACAATCCCGATTAACAAGGGCGCTTGGGCAATTGTCAAAGAGGCTGTAGCGGGATCGCACCGTGATTTTACGCAAGGGGCGCTTGGCACGGCGATTTTTCTCCTAGCGGTTCCGATGATTCTCGAAATGGTGATGGAGAGCGTGTTCGCCGTAGTAGATATCTTCTTTGTCGCTAAACTCGGCGCGGAAGCCGTAGCGGTGGTTGGCATCACCGAATCCATGATGGCAATCATCTATGCGATGGCAATGGGTTTAGGCATTGGGGCAACCGCGACCGTCGCTCGCCGGATCGGTGAAAAAGACTCGGATGGTGCGGCAATTTCGGCCGTTCATGTCATTTATCTCGGGCTTATTGTTTCCTCTGTTTTAGGCATTGCGGGAGCGATTTTAGCACCAGATTTCCTGCATTTAATGGGCGCATCCGAGGCAGCAATTATCAAAGGCGGAAATTATACACGCATTATGCTTGGCGGCAACGCGGTAGTGATTTTTCTCTTTTTGCTCAATGCAATTTTTCGCGGCGCGGGCGACGCTGCAATCGCCATGCGAGTTCTCTGGCTGGCAAATATTTTTAATATCATTCTGGCTCCGTGTTTTATTTTCGGCATCTGGTTTTTTCCTGAACTTGGTGTCACCGGAGCGGCGGTTGGGACAACCATTGGGCGAGGGCTTGGCGTTCTGTTCGCCGTTTCCCAGCTTTTCCGGAGAGACGCGCGGCTCACAATTCACGCTCGACATTTGCGGGTAATTCCCGAAATGCTCTGGAAATTAGTCAAACTGTCTTCGGCGGGAACACTGCAAATGGTAATCGGAACGGCAAGCTGGATTGGTTTGGTCAAAATTGTGGCAGGGTTCGGAAGCGAAGCCGTCGCGGGCTACACTATCGGAATTCGCGTAATCGTTTTTGCTCTTTTGCCGTCTTTGGGATTGAGCAACGCGGCGGCAACCCTTGTCGGACAATGTTTAGGAGCGGGTAAACCCGAACGCGCCGAACAAGCCGTTTGGAGAGCCGCTTTTTATAACGCGATTTTTCTGACGACAATTAGCCTTTTATTTATCGCTTTTGCGCCGCTGATAATTTCGATTTTTACAAACGAGCCAATTGTTTTGCGCTACGGAGCAGACGGTCTCAGAATCGTGGCGAGCGGTTTTCTCTTTTACGCTTACGGGATGGTGCTGGAAACGTCTTTTAACGGTGCGGGTGATACGTTGACGCCAACCTATATCAATTTATTTATTTTTTGGCTGTTTGAAATACCGCTCGCATACATTTTGGCTTACAATTTCGAACTGGGACTGTACGGCGTGTTTTGGGCTATCACAATTGCTTTTTCGATGCTCGCAGTGGTTGCCGCCGTTCTGTTCCGGCGCGGAACCTGGAAAACGCGAATTGTTTGAGTCGTTAAACAACTTTCGGTAATTCATTCTTTAATGAAACAAGACGATCCGCTGGCAAAACTTTTTGTGACGCAGGAAAAGCAGTCCGGCAGCGAACTCATAGACTTTCCAGATCCGCGAACATACGATTTTTTTCCGCAGGCTTATATTACCGACGACGAATTTTATTATTTCACCGAAGTCATCGCGTTTGGCGGCGCTTTGTCAGTTGAAAATTTGCGGCGCGCTTACCGCATCGGAGTTTTTCCGTGGGCGGTCGGCTCAACTCCAACGCCCTGGTACTGCCCGGAAAAGCGTGCAATTCTCGAATTTGAAAATCTTTACATTCCACGCAGTTTGCGAAAAGCGCAAAAAAAATCCGATTTGATTTTCACGATTGATGCGGCGTTTTCGGACGTGATCGAAAACTGCGCTCGCATCGGCAGAAAGCGTCCCGATGAAACGGACGGAGGAAAATCAATCGTCGAATTCAGCACCTGGATTACCGACGAATTTATCCACGCCTTTATCGCCCTGCATGAGAGCGGAAGCGCGCACAGTGTTGAGGCTTGGGATACAACAGGAAATCTGGTCGGCGGGCTTTACGGTGTTGACGCGGGCGGCGCGTTTTGCGGGGAAAGTATGTTTCACCATTCACCAAATGCCTCAAAACTTTGCTTTCTACATCTCGTTGAACATTTGAGCGCTGGCGGCGCAAAGTGGCTCGATATTCAAATGATGACTCCGCATTTTGAGCTGCTCGGCGCTCACGAAATTACCCGTCTCGAATTCTTAGACAAACTAGAAAAGACGCTGGCGCAAAGACTTAAGTTATTTTAAGTTCTTCTTCTGCATTAGTCACATGAAAGTCAAAACTTTGTAACGTCAACGTAAAAACGCAGAGCGCATTAAGAAACGTATCTTCTCACTTTGCACTCTGCACTTTTGCGTTCTGCACTTTTTTTTAGGCTGCTATTTCTTCGCCTTCTTCGGCTGTAAACAAGCGCAGGATCTCCGCTCCTTCGCGCGAACGTGGATCAATGGTGCGAATGTGTTTGCGTCCCTGCATCTCCCAAATTGCCGTTACGCTGTCTTCTTTCTGCACGGCATGATACGTAATTTCTTCTTCCTCTTCAGGTTCGGCAGGCGTTTCCGGCACGGTTTCGCCTTTCTCATTTTGAGCCGAAGCATCTTCAGCCGGAGCGTTTTCTGCTGAATTATCGTCTGTCAGCGCCGGAGCTGCCTGATCATCGGCGGTTTCGACGGGGACGAACGAAACGCCTTCAGCTATATTTTCAGTTTTATTTTCGGCAGTTTCGCCGGGAGCGGTTGTTTCTGTAGCTTCAGTCGCAGTTTCATCAGTCGAAGCGGTTTCCGCAGTTTCGTTTTCTTGCATTTCTAAACGGTTATTTCCTTTCGTTTTATCCAATAAATGATTTCAAAAGTTTGTCATAGACCGGGCATCACAAGCAAGCCGAACGAGTTTTATTTGCAGTTTGCGGCGGATTCGCTCTGTCCGATGCGGATTTTGTTGCGGTGTACGTCAACCGCGACATAAACGACTTCTGCCTCAGTAACGCGGACTTTTGTGCCGCGCCCGCCAAAACGTTCGGCTTCAACCCAGACGCGCACCGTGATCGAAGTGTTGCCGACGCGCTGCGTTTCGGCGTAAAAGCTCACCAAATCCCCGATAAACACAGGTTCGTGGAAAACGATTTTATCCATTGCCACCGTGACAAAACGCGGATGAGCCGTATGCCGCGCAGCTTCAACCCCGCCCGCGACATCAATATAGCTTAAGATAATACCGCCGAAAACCGTGCCATGCGCGTTTGTGTCGCGCGGCATCATGGTGAGCCGAATTGCCGGATCCGGCTTTGACGGTTCCGAATTGTGAATTTCCGGATTAATTGTTTCTGCTGATTTGCTCATCTGTCCAATCCTGAATTGTCTTTCTTAGTTCGTTTAAATGTTCGTCAAAAAAATGTCCGCAGTTTTCAAAAACAACGAGTTTGGCTTCTGCTGCAGGCGGCAAAAATTTAACTAGAGCACGCAAAGGCGCAACCGCGCCAAATTCATCATGGTCGCCGTGAACAAACAAAATTGGCTTTTTGACCATTTTAATAAACTCGTAATTGTATTTGTCAACCGGAGTTCCAATGCTGATAAGACGAACAACGCGATTGTCGCCCATCCCGATTTCCATTCCGACTCGCGAGCCGAACGAAAATCCGGCAAGCGTGATTTCTTGGTTCGGGTAGGTTTCGCTCAGATAATCGAGTGCGGCAAGCACATCTTCTTTTTCGCCGAGTCCATCATCATGAATTCCGGTGCTTGCACCAACCGAACGAAAGTTGAATCGTAAAGTCACTAACCCAGCGTCAATGAGTCCCGCTGAGGCGCGGAAAACCACTTTGTTGTGCATTGTTCCGCCGCCGAGCGGGTGCGGGTGGCAAACGAGAGCAACACCTCGAATTGCGGAGTCTTTCGGCTCTTTGAGAATCGCTTCGAGCTGTCCATGTGGAACGGGAATTAAAAGATTACCAGCCGGATACATTAGATAATTCTGCGGCAAAAACAAACCTCTAGCATTGCCAGTCAGCGAAAAAATAGCCACCTTAGCTTTCGATCGCGCTAAACAGCAATTGTAAATTTTCTCGCACATTTGCTCCCAAATGAACGCGTAAAGCGCGCCGGTTCCGGTCAACCAAAACTTGAAAATCGCCTCGCGCCTGTGCCGCTTTGACCGTGCCGAAAGTATATTTTTGATTTGGAACTTTTAAATCCACAGCATCATCGGCAGTGATTTGGAGAAAAACTCCGTTGTTGGCGCCGCCTTTGTATCCTTGTCCGGTCGAATGTAGAAATCTCGGTCCGAAACCGAGACAAGTCGCAACATGCTTCTCTTCAAAAATTGCGTGGCGAATCTCTTGCAGCAAAGTTTCGTGTTCGCTGTTCATTTCAATGTAAGCCAGCAGAGCGAAATAATCACCCGTCTTAATTCGAGAAAAATGCGCCTTTAGATAGTTTGCTAATGATTTCTCATCACCGACAATTTTGTTAAGTTCGGCGAGGTTTTTTTCATCTGTAAATAACTTGATTCCGTCGCCTTCGTAAAATGGCGTTTCAGCCGGTAGATGTCCGGTTGCTTCGACTTGATCGGTCAACTTGCGAGTTTCGACTTTACTGAATTCAACATCAGGCTGGTTAAAAGTGTTGATGCCCATGATCGAACCCGCCACGGCGGTCGCAATCTCCCAACGGAAAAATTCCTGTCCTAAATTTGCGACGTCAGTGACATCAATTTCAACAACGGGTTGACCATTACGGCGCAAAGCTTCAATTCGCTCGGCTTCCGCAGTGTCTTCGCCAAGTCGCAAATAGACGAAAAGGCGGTCATTACCATAATTTTCCGGCTCCTGGAGTTCTTCCCGGTCAACCGGAATAATGCTTTTGCCGTTTTTGCCGGTTGATTCGGCGATAAGTTGTTCGAGCCATGCTCCTAGATCAAAAATCTGATTCGAAGCAATAATTGTTAGTTTATCGCGACCCTCTTTGTTTGCCGTCCCTAAAATTGCTCCCAGCAAAACTCCGGGATTCTCAGCCGCATGGTGACTCTTGCAGGCGTAAACCATGCGGTCAGTATTTTCAAGGAAATCTTTAACACCGACGCCCATTGCGGCAAGGGGAATCATTCCGAAATCAGACAACGCCGAAAATCTTCCGCCGATTGTTGGATCGCCGTAAAAAATGCAGCGAAAATTGTCGGCTTCGGCAACCTTTTGCATTTTCGAATTCGGATCGGTAATCGCGATAAATTGCTTGCCGGCGTTTGCTTGTCCTACCGTTTCTGTAACTCGTTCAAAAAAATACTGCTTAAAGATGTTTGGTTCTAAGGTCGAACCCGATTTGCTGGAAACAAAAAAGAGCGTCTTTTGTAAATCAATTTTTGCTTCGATTGTTTTAATTTGCGCTGGATCGGTCGAATCCAAAATGTGAAATTCGGGAAAGCCTTCCTGTTTACCAAAAGTAAACGCCAGAACTTCCGGGCAAAGACTAGAACCGCCCATTCCCATTAGCAAAACGTCCGTAAATCCTGCGGAACTAATCTCCTGTTGGAAATCGGCAAACTTTTGCTGATCGGCTATCTGGCGTTCAACTATGTCGAGCCAGCCGAGCCATTTTGCCTCGTCTTCGTTTGCCCAGAGCGCAGCGTCTTTTTGCCAGAGACGAGCGATTTTATTGTCTTTTTCCCAATCTTCGAGATTAGCTTGGACAGCGCGTTGCAGACTTTCGGGAAGCGAGTAACGGAGCGAATTAAGTGCAGAATTAGTGTTCATATTTTTTTAAGCGAAGTTTGAGCGTATCAAACCTCGAAAGATGCCGCGAATCGTAACGGCGGCAGCGGGCAAAAGGGCAGCGCCGAGACGCGGGTTGGCGGGGCGCAATTCGATTTCCGACCCGAAATTGTAAAAGCGTTCAAACGTCGGATATTTGTTTTCGAGCAAAGCCAAAACGCATTCTCCATCGTGCGCGAAAACACTTCGCTCGACAAGCGCAATGTCGCCCTGACAAATGTGTTCGTCAATCATTGAATCAGACGGAACGCGAAACGCGAACATCTTTTCTGGCGGCACATTACTAAAGAGAAAGCGCGGCACAAATATTCGCGGGGCTTCGAGTTCTTCTAGAAATTCGTCCGACAATTTTTCAATCAAAGGGATTTCGCAAACAGCATCGGTCATCCGAGTTTCCGGCTGTAAAGTTAGACTGAATTTGCCATTGGCGGCGCGGCGCGAGAGCATTCCTTGTTCTTCGAGCGCGACGATGTGTTTGGCAATGGCGTTTTTCGAGCTGACGCGAAAATGCCGGGCGATCTGTTGATACGAAGGTTCGTATCCATGACGCTCGATAAAAGTAGCAATATAATCGAAAACTTCGCGCTGGCGACGCGTTCGTGCAATCATTATATTAATCAGCAGCGATTGCAGTTTTCGCTTTTGCCTCTTGATAGCGACTTGGATAAAGCGGAAAGCGTGCAGTCAACTCTTGGACTTCGCGACGAACGCGAGTTTTAACATCATCAGAATTCGGCTCGCGCACGACATCGGCAATCATTTTACCAATCAACTTCATTTCGGCTTCATTCATTCCCCGCGTCGTCAAAGCGGGCGTTCCGACGCGCACGCCGCTTGCCACCATCGGTTTGTTCGGGTCAAAAGGAATCGTGTTTTTATTAACAGTAATGTGAACAGCGTCAAGCGCGGCTTCGGCTTCTTTGCCTGTAATTCCTTTGCCGTCCATAAAAACGTCAATTAAAACCAGATGATTATCCGTGCCGCCGGAAACAAGCCGCAAACCTTGATTTTGCAATTCGTCGGCTAAGGCTTTAGCATTTGCCACGATTTGCTTTTGGTAAGTTTTGAAATCATCGCGCAACGCTTCGCCAAAGGCAACGGCTTTGGCGGCGATAATGTGCATTAGAGGTCCGCCCTGAACGCCCGGGAAAAGGCGTTTATTGATCTGCGCCGCATATTCTTCGCGGCACAAAATTAAACCGCCGCGCGGACCGCGCAGAGTTTTATGCGTGGTGGTCGTGACATAATCGGCGTGCGGGACAGGGCTTGGGTGAAGCCCTGTGGCAACGAGTCCGGCAATGTGCGCAATGTCCGCCATCATTCTGGCGCCGACAGATTTTGCAATGTCGCCGATTTTTTGGAAATTAATTGTTCGCGCATAAGCAGACGCGCCGCAAATCAATAATTTAGGGCGACTTTGTTCAGCAATTTTTTGCAGCTCATCGTAATCAATCGTTTCTGTTTCACGATTGACGCCGTAATCCGCAACTTTGTAGTTAAGCCCTGAAAAATTGAGCGGATGTCCATGCGTCAAATGCCCGCCGTGAGCTAGATTCATCCCCAAAATCTGGTCGCCGTGTTCGAGCGCAGCGAGCAAAACAGACATATTAGCTTGCGCCCCTGAATGCGGCTGAACGTTGGCATGATCCGCGCCAAATAATTGTTTAGCGCGGTCAATAGCCAAATTTTCGGCGACATCAACAAACTCGCAGCCGCCGTAATAGCGCTTGCCCGGATAACCTTCGGCGTATTTGTTCGTCATTACCGAACCCATTGCTTCGAGCACCGCTTCCGAAACAAAATTTTCTGACGCGATTAGTTCCAAACCGTCTGACTGACGGCGAACTTCCGCATCAATCGCTTCGCTAATAATTGGGTCAACTTC
>JBDTZD010000005.1:0-7963 GCA_040005335.1 Pyrinomonadaceae bacterium
CCGAGTTCGAGCGCGACGGCGCGCGTCAGGGGCGATTCGAGCCGTTCGATATTTTCGCGGACATTATCAAACCACCAGGCGTCAGTTTCGTTAAACCAATTTCTAAGCGCGGAATTATAAAGCCGGTGACGCGGAACATAAGCGTCTTCGAGCACGGCGGCGACAATTTCTTCGGTTAGCTGTTCGGAATTGTTTTGAATTTTCGCGACGTTGCGAGTCCAGGCTGACTGCAGAATATCGTTAGCAGCAACGCTCGCGCCCCAGCGTTTGAGATAGATTCCTAACGTCGGATCATCGGTAAAGGGGAGCGCAATCGAAAGATATTCGAGTCGCCGCAAAATATTTAGTTCAAAAGCCAGCCAGCCTTTTGGCAGCGTGCCGGAATCGGTTTTCATAAATCAAAATTTATAACATGTCGGAACCGTCTATGAAAGCAGATGGTTGAAAGTAAAAAGAAAAATGATAACAGAGTAATTTGTCAGAATCGTTCGGTAAAAATTCAACTGATAAAGGTATTTTTATCAACAACCGTCCGCTACCTCAGGCGGTTCTGACTTGCTTGAAATGATTGCGCGTCAATATTTTCTTCAAACGAGCGTAATTCCGGCATTTCGGCTGGCAATGAAAGAAAAGCGTGAACTACATAAGGGTCTAATTCGAGTCCTGCCCATTGCGCCAGATATTTTCTGGCATCGGCAGCCGAAGTTGCCGGAGCGAAAGGGCGCTGGTCGGTCAGAGCGCAATAAGTATCGGCGACGCGTAGAATACGGGCAGCCAGCGGAATTTGCTCGCGCCGCAGAGCGTCCGGATAGCCTTCGCCGTTCCACCATTCCTGATGCCAACGAACGAGCAACTGGACAACTCGGTTCAAACCTCGCTTTGCCGCTTCCTGTTCACCGATTACCGGGTGACGCATCATATCCAGCCTCTCATCTTCCGTGAGCAGGCTGCCGCGTTTAATATAATCGCGGTTCATCATGGCCTCGCCCAAATCGTGGACAAGCGCGGCTTGACGCAAAGAAAAACGGTCATGCGAGCCGAGGTTGAAAACTTGTGCCACCGAGTCCGAAAGAATCGCAATTCGCGGCGCGTGCGGGTGAGCGTAAGCCTCAAATTCATCAATTGTGGCGGCGAGTTTTATTAACGAGTCGTCAATTTTGGTTTCCGCAGTATTTAGTTCAATAACAGGCATCAAAAGAAGTTCAAAAGTTCAAAGTGGACAGTTCAAAGTTTAAGTTTCGTTCAGTTGAAACTGCAAACTCGGAAATTCGATATTTATTCTAGCGCAAATCGGCTAACATTTGTTGTGCCTGTTCATGGTTCGGATAAATCGCCAGCAAACGATCAAGTTCGCCTATGGCGCGTTTGTTTAAACCAACGGCAATAAAATATCCTGCCAGCAACAACCGCCAATCTGCATTTTTCTCATCAAGCCTAATTGCCAACTGCATTTTTTCTTCGGCTTGATGACGAAATTTAGGGTTGATAGCGAGAGCCTGTCCCAGCCGCGCTTGATATTCAGCCACATTGGGCGACAACTGTACGGCGCGATTAAGATAGGCTACCGCCTGATTATAATTGCCGCCCTGTAATTCTTTAACACCGCTTTGATAAATTTCTTCGGGAGTAAATTGACTGACATCGGATTTATCTCCGGAAATGGCGGCCTGTTTGCTCAATTTGAAATCATAAAGCTCGCGGTGCTTCGCATCTTTGAGCGTTTCGTAAGCTTGCGCGAGTTGTGTAAAGGCACTTTGGAGACGCAAGTGCGTTGTGCCTCCGATTGAGTGAAATTTGTCGGGGTGAAACTGTTTTGCCAGCTTAAAATAAGCATCCTTGACTGCTTTTGCGTCAAGCGAATTGTTTATGCCGAGAATTTGGTAAAACGATTTTGCCGTTTCTACGCGTTGGAGAAATGTTTCCACTTGTACTTCTTCGCTAATTTCCTCTTCGGGTGAAATCTCCGGTAGTTTTGCGTCCGCAGTTTTCAGACTTGAATCCGCAATTGAGGGAACTTCCGCTTGTTTGCCGTTTGCCGTTTTAGTTTCGACGGGCAAACTCTTGGGGCTCAGGGAGATTTTAGCTGATCTGATTGATTGAATAATTGCTTCGTCAAAAGCATTTTTGTAGTCAGTTCGATAAAGCACTCCGCCCAGCCACATAGAGTAAAGAACTCGGCAGGTTTTTTCAAAAGGCAGTCCGCCGATCATCGCTGCCGTTTCAGCGTTCATCGTACCTTCAAAACGCGATAGAATATAAGCTTCTTCCGGCGACAAATTAAACTCAGGCGCTGCATTCGGCGACAAACCAAACATACTCAAATCATTCTCAAATCTTTTCTGAACGAAATCTGGTGGCAGCTGTCTTGCCGATTCCATTAAAATTCTCGATAACTCAACGTTGATACGCATATCTTCTCGAACCCGGACGAGCGGATTGAAATTCCATTCACCTGTCGTCCAGCCAAGTGCTGTCATCAATATTTCCGTTACCTGTCGAATCCGATAACTTTTCATTGCCTCAAGCGTCAGCTTGCCTGTCTCAACAAGTTTTACCGCTAATTCGGGTTCAGGCATATTTACCATCCCGACGAGTTCACTTTCCGCCAAGGCGTTCCATTGCGTCAGCATTAATACGAGTCGGTGTTGACGGGCAGTCGAAGCAGCAAAAATAAATTCGCCTTCGCTCAGATAAACGGCGATTTTCTGCGCTGCAGATTCAAAACGAAAAGTTCCGCCCAAAGAAGCGGAGACTGCCTCGTTTAGTAACTCAACGGCAGGAAAATCTTCGAGTTTTCCGTTTTGTTCGAGATTGCTCGGTAATGACATCTCCGATTGCTGCAACCGCTCGGGGTAAAGTTTAAGAAACGCAGAAAGAATACAACATTTTTGCTGTTTTCGGCAAAAGAAAACGCCGTGTTATATTCGGAGACTGTTGATATTGGATGTACTGAAGCTTTACGTGTAAATGAAAAGATAACTTTGATAAACTTATCTTTTCACATTGTCGAAATGACCGCCGTTGTAACATTTGTTTTTGTCCAGAGTTATTAGACAAAAACTAAAATCCGTAAGAATGAGCAAATCGCCTGTTATCATAATCCGCGAGGTAGAGCGAATCGAAGAATTTCGCGGTTGTATCGAACTTCAGCGAGCGGCTTTTAATTTGCCAGATTTGGAGATATCACCGCTCAGGCATTTTATCGTCTCAAAAAACGCGGGCGGTTTTACGCTCGGCGCGTTTGCTGCTAATCGTTTAGTTGGTTTTGTGCATCATCTTGTCGCGCTCAAAAACAATGAAGTAATAGGTTATTCGCATATGACCGCGATTGCCCCGGAATTTCAAAATTTTGGAATTGGCGCCAGCCTTAAATGGGCGCAGCGCGAAAAAGCCCTGGCGCACGGGCAGCACTTTATAAAATGGACATTTGACCCGTTGCAATCGCGCAACGCCCATTTTAACTTAAATCGTTTGGGTACGGTGATTCACTTCTTTGCCGAAAATTATTACGGCAGCGGTTACACCTCGCTACCGGGAAATCCTGGCGAACCAACAAAGCTTGACAGCGACCGACTTTTTGCCGAATGGAAACTTGATTCAAAACGAGTTATCGCACTTGCCAAAGGCGAGGAGCGGACAACTTCGGATGAACCCGTACGAAAAATCGAAATTCCGGCAAACTGGAAAAATATCGTCGAAAGCGACATTAAAAAAGCTCGCGCCGAACAATTGCGCGTTAGAGCAGAATTTCAAGGCGCCTTTGCCGAAGGTTTGGTTTGCGCCGGATTTGAGCGCGGCGCGGAGACTTCAAAATATTTATTTTACAGGTCAGAACCGCCTGCGGTAGTGGGCGGTTGAACTCGCCGCATCCGCTACCGCAGGCGGTTCTGACATTTATTCTTCATGTCACTTTTCGACATCAACCCGGACATTAGGAAAGCTGAAACGCTGGCGAGCGAGTTCTACACTAATCCGGCTTTTTTTGAAGCATCAAAAGAACGGATATTTGCCAGAACCTGGCAAATAGTTGGCGAGAGCGAAGACGTGCGCCTACCGGGACAGATGAAACCGCACACCATTTTGGAAGGTTTTCTGGACGAACCAGTTTTATTGACGCGCGACGCAACAGACGTAGTTCATTGTTTATCAAATGTCTGCACGCATCGCGGAAATATCTTGATTGAAGGCGCTTGTGTCGAAACCGGGATTCGCTGCCGCTATCACGGCAAGAAATTCAAGCTAAACGGCGAATTCGTTTCAATGCCGGAATTTGAAGAAGCGGAAAATTTTCCAACCGCGGCTGACAATCTGCCGCTTGTTCCGTTTGACATTTGGGGCAAATTTTTATTTGCCTCGGTCAACCCTGTCGCTCCGCTCAAAGAATTTTTAGCCGCAGTAGAAAAGCGATTGTTCTGGCTCGAATGGAATAATTTTAAGTTTGCTCCCGTGCGTTCGCGCGATTATCTGGTCAAAGCGCATTGGGCTTTGTACTGCGAAAATTATCTCGAAGGTCTGCACATCCCGTTTATTCACAATTCGCTTAACAACGCCGTTGATTACGGTTCCTACACGACAGAGCTTTTTCCCCTGTCAAATTTACAATTGGGTTTGTCGCGCGGCGGTGAAAATACGTTTGATTTACCCGAAAGCGCGCCGGATTTTGGAAAACAAGTCTCGGCTTATTACTTCTGGGTTTTTCCGAATCTGATGCTCAATTTTTATCCCTGGGGTTTGTCCGTTAACATTGTCAAACCGCTTACTCCGTCGCTCACAAAAGTTTCGTTTTTAACGTTTGTTGCCGACGAATCAAAACTCGAACAAGGTGCCGGCGCAAACTTAGATCGCGTCGAACGCGAAGATGAAGCCGTCGTCGAAAATGTCCAGCGCGGTATCCGTTCCAGATTTTATGATAAAGGCAGATATTCCCCGTCGCGCGAAACCGGGACACATCATTTTCACCGCTTGATTGCCGAATTTATGGTTTAACAATTTGTCTGGTTACTTTGTAAATAACAAACACTCCGTTTTCTTTTTTGTGATAATAAAGAGAATTTTCGTCGGCAGAAAGAGCCGGAGCTTCAAAGAAATCTCCCGTGATAGCTTCAATGATTTCGGGCGTTCCAAAAGGTTGATCGGTTGTGGTTCTAGTCGCGCGGAAAATCCCAACGCTCGTTGGGGTTAAAATGCCTAGCCGCAGGCGGGTAAAAAACAATTCTTTTCCGTCGCCTGAAACGGAAGGTGCGTATTCCAAATCTTTGGTGTTGATATTTTTTAGAAGCTCGGCGCTATCTTTGATTCGCTTGAAACCGTCGCCGGTTTTAACTGCAACAACTAAATCGGCTTTTTTGGGTGAACTGGACTGGGTAAAATCTCCGTCAACAAAGTACATCGTGTTTCCATCGGGGCTAATCTCAACATCGAAATTCACAATTCCGGGTTTTTTCCGCGAAATTCCTTTGACCAGAGCGATGTTGGAAATGGTTCCGTTTGAAAACTCGCCCCCGTAAATTGTCGAAAAAGTTTTATTGTAATTGCGCAGTGAAACAAAATAAAAGACGTTGTTTTTATCCATCGTCGGGACGCCTTCGAGCGACGCCGTGTTGACGCCAGCCAGCTCGCCTTTGTACAAAAAAAACGTGTCACTTTGGCGTTCGGCATAATGCAAATTGGTGTTTTCCGGAGCTTCATTTAAATTATTGAAAAACAAGTAACGCCCGTCTCTGGTCAGAAACGGCTCCATGGCGTTGCCGTTGTAATTTTTAATAACTACTCGTTCGGGGTTTGCAAAAAGCGTTGTCTTAGCTACAAAATCATTGTTTGAAATTTCCCCACACCAGGACAATGCAGACAAAGGTAAAAAGCCGATCAAAGAAAAAGCGATCAGAAACTGCAAAACTCGATTTGGCATTTTAAAACCTCTCTGTCAGCAAACATTTATTTTGAATTATTCTACGCAGGCATTTTAGAAAAGTTTTGAAAATGGATTTAGTTTCCGAAATTGAAAAACTACGCTTCGAGATTAACCGTCACAACGAGCTTTATTATGACGAAAGCGCGCCGGAAATTTCCGACGCGGAATTTGACGCGCTTCTAAAACATTTGCAAGAGCTTGAAACGGCGCGCCCGGAACTTGTCACTTCCGACAGTCCGACACAGCGCGTGGGCGGAAAAGCAATTGGTTTTGAGCCTTTTACACATCGCGTTACGTTGATGTCGCTTGATAACAGTTACGACATTAACGATTTACGTCGCTTTGATGAACGCTGCCGTAAATTAGCTGATGGCAGAAAACTCGATTATGTTGCCGAATTAAAAATTGACGGTTTGAGCGTCGCTCTGCACTACGAAAACGGCTTGCTCGCGGCGGGCGCAACGCGCGGCGATGGGCGAACTGGCGACGATGTTTTAAACAACGTTCGCACAATTCGTTCGATTCCTTTGAAATTAAAATCCGAAATCCGAAATCCGAAATCTGAAATCCGCAATGTTGAGGTGCGCGGCGAGGTGTATCTGTCTCGTTCAAGTTTTAAACGTCTTAATGATGAACTCGCCGAATCCGGCGCCAAAATTTTTGCCAATCCGCGCAACGCGGCTTCAGGGACTTTGCGGCTGCTGGATTCGACAATCGTTGCTTCGCGTCGTCTCAATATGTTCCCCTACGATTTGTTGGCGGGCGCGTCAAAAATGTTTCCGTCGCATTGGCAAATGTTTGAATGGCTTGAAAAAGCGGGTTTTACTGTTAATCGAAATCGCGCTCTGTGTGAGTCAATCGAAGAAGTCGTCGAGTTTTGCAATTCGATGGAATCCAAAAGAGATGATTTGGATTACGAAATTGATGGTGTGGTCGTCAAAGTAAACTCAACCGCCCTCCAGGGTGAATTTGGCGCCACAAACAAATCTCCGCGCTGGGCGATCGCTTACAAATACCCGGCTCGACAGGCGACTACCAAACTCAATTCAATTCACGTGCAAGTCGGGCGCACCGGAGCGTTAACTCCGGTTGCTAATCTCGAACCTGTTTTGCTTGCCGGAACTGTGGTCGCCCGCGCGAGCTTGCACAACGAAGATGAAATTAAACGACTTGACGTGCGTCTCGGAGATTACGTTTTAATTGAAAAATCGGGCGAAATAATTCCGCAGGTTTTGCAAGTCGTCACAACGCGCAGAACCGGCGCTGAAATTCCTTACGAATTCCCGCTGAATTGCCCAGTTTGCAGCACTCCAGTTGTGCGTCCTGCAGGCGAAGCCGTCACCCGCTGCCCAAATTATGATTGTCCGGCGCGAGTAAAGGAGCGAATTTTGTATTTTGCCTCGCGCAAAGCAATGAACATCGAAGGTTTGGGCAAAGCCGTAGTCGAGCAGTTTTATGAAACCGGCTTAGTCAGAAATGTTGCTGATATCTATAGTTTGACGCATGACCAAATCGCTAATCTTGAACGCAAAGCAGAAAAGAGCGCCGCAAATCTGATTGTTCAAATCGAACAGAGCAAAACGCGTGAGTTGCGGCGTTTGATTTACGGCTTGGATATTAATAACGTCGGAGAGCGCTACGCGCGAATTTTGGCAAATCATTTTCGTTCTCTGGATAATCTGAAAGATGCGACGGTTTCAGAACTTGACGACATTCACGAAATCGGTTTGACGGTAGCTTTGAGCGTTTATAATTGGTTTGCCAGCGAGCGAAATCAAAGTGTTATCGAAAGATTAAAAGCATCGGGCGTGAAAACCGAACTCGAAGAAATTCCTAACGGTGTTACAAATGCCAATTTAGCCGGAAAGATTTTTGTTTTAACGGGAAAACTTGAAACTCTGTCGCGCGAAGAAGCTGCCCGCCTTATCGAAGAACGAGGCGGTCGCGTTAGTTCATCGGTCAGCAAAAAGACCGATTTTGTTTTGGCCGGCGAGGATGCCGGCTCAAAACTAGATAAAGCCAATCTGCTCGGCGTGCGGGTGATTGATGAAA
>JBDTZD010000186.1:0-2388 GCA_040005335.1 Pyrinomonadaceae bacterium
ATTTTGAAATCACAATATTCGCCTTAGAGTGGTTTGTCAATAAAATTTGCAAGCAACTAAAAAAAAGGCAAGAGGATTTTCCTCTTGCCTTTTTTCACAGCGTAAATTGTTGCAGCGATTTATTTACCGCGCGAGTAACGATTGCGGAATTTCTCTACTCGTCCGGCGGTATCAATAAGGCGTTGTTGTCCGGTATAAAATGGATGCGAGGCACCCGAAATTTCTATTTGGACGAGGGGATATTCGTTGCCGTCTTCCCATGTAATCGTTTTATCGCTTTTCATGGTCGAGCGAGTCAGAAACGAAAAGTTGACTGAGGTATCTTGGAAAACAACCGGATGGTAATCGGGGTGAATTTCTTTTTTCATGATTGTGCTGCAAACTCCTCTTATTTAGATTCTTTAAAATTAACGTGTTTTCGCACAACCGGGTCGTATTTGCGAAATTCCATTCGCTCCGGCGTGGTTGCTTTGTTTTTGGTCGTGAAATAGCAGTAATGACTTTCGCTGCTTTTCAATTTAACCTGCACTCGTTTTCCTGCTTTTGCCATTTGTTTACAAGCTCCTTTCGCCTAGACTTTTTCGCCTCTTGCCCGTATTTTTTTCAACACAGATTCGATGCCATTTTTAGTAATAGTTTTGATTCCGCGAGCCGAAACCTTCAGGCGAACCCAACGATCCTCGCTCGGAACATAAAAGCGTTTTGATTGCAAATTCGGCAGAAATCGGCGCTTGGTGCGATTGTTAGCGTGCGAAACATTGTTTCCGCTCATCGGTTTCTTGCCTGTCACCTGACATGTTCTTGACATAACTAATCTCCTTGATAAATACAACTTAAACAAAAACATGAATAATACCATACGAAAGTAAAAAGTAAAAAGCGGAAGAAGCCATAAAAATAAAATTTTGAAATCGTTAAATCAAATTATACTGTTTGCAGAAAACAATAAGAGATAATTATTTTACAATTAGCATCAGTTCATAGTTTGCTAGAAACAAGGTTTAACTCAACTGTTTTACAAAAAGTAGGTAAAGAGTTATGAACAATTTGCTGGAAGCGGAATCGGATTTGGCAGCAAAAAAAATGGCGGAAACATTGATTCCGGCAAAGACCGTAAGGCTGCTGCTGCGACTATTACGTGCCGCTCAACCGGTTTCAAGAATCGAGCTGGCTCGTCGTTTGGGAATCAATCGCAGCACTGTGACTGATATTTTTAAACCTTTAATCAACGCCGGAATCATTCGAGAAGAACCGCTTCAAGATTCAGGCAAAAGCAGACTTCAAGGACGCCCTCCAATTAGTTTGTCTTTTAGCAATGACGATAAATATTTTGCCGGAGTCAGTCTCGGCGTGCGCCTAACGCAAGTCGGACTTTCAACTTTGAGCGGGCAAACGCTTGCCGAAGATGAATTTGAAACGCCTTCGGATTCGCATGAAGCTTTGACATTGCTTAAAGCCAGTTTGGAAAAACTGTGCGCCAAATTTCCCGAACTGGAATTAGCTGTTGTCGGAATCAGTGTTCCGGGCGTAACCGATGCGGCTCGTCGTAAGTTGCTTTACGCGCCGCATTTAAATTGGCATGACGTAGAGCTTGCAGGTGCCCTGGAAAATATTAAATGCGGGAAACAATCAGGCAGCTTGACAAAAATCATTGTAGAAAATGATGCAACAGCCGCCGCAATTTACGAATCCCGTTTGCGACTCAAAAAAACAACCGGCGGTATTTTAAAAGATTTTGTTCTGGTGCGTTCCGGGACGGGAATCGGTGTTGGGTTGATTATGGGCGGGGAAATTTATCGCGGCACGGGCGACAGCCGGGGAATCGCTGGTGAATTTGGACACATGACAATTGTGGCAGGCGGTAAAACCTGCATTTGCGGAAATCGAGGTTGCTGGGAACGCTATGCGGCAGCTTCATCCGCTTCGTCTTTGTATGTCGGCGACCGAATGCAGCTTGGAAGCGTCAGAGCGCCTCGTTATGTTGAAATCGTCGAGCGCGCCGAAGCCGGAGAGATTCGCGCCGTCAAAACGCTCGAACGTATCGGTGAATACCTCGGAATTGGAATTGCCAATGTCATCATCGGACTGGGTGTGCCATACGTTATTTTAAGCGGACGAATTGTTTATGGCTGGAAATTTATTCACAAACCTCTTAAAAAAGCGGTTAGCAACAGTATTGCCGGAAAGCTGACGGATTGGTCAATCGAACCGGGCGAGCCGCGCGGAGCGGGCCTTGGCGGCGCCTTTGAAGTTGCGGTCGAAGAATTTTTTTCTTACGGATTTAACCATATTATTTAGCAAATAAATTTGAATAACATTTGTCGGATTGAAGATATGACAAGCTAACTGTTAAAGAAATTGATAAACTTCAACAAATAATAAATTAAT
>JBDTZD010000102.1:0-7933 GCA_040005335.1 Pyrinomonadaceae bacterium
CCCAAGCGGCGAAACTGCCGAGCCAATTTTGTCAACTTCTTGAATAATCATTTCTCATCCCCAAATCTTCATTTTGAGTCGGCCTGCTTGTATTTCAATGCGCAGTTTTCGCAAACTAATTGAAGGTCTGCAAACATTTCCGACTTTTCATCCCAACCGTCATTCTTGACTCTGTAACTTTCGCATTTATCACACCACGCACTTATACAATCCCAAAACTCATCATCCTCATCAAAAATATATTCCTCTTTTTCGTTCCAACCAATATTTTCCTTTTTTAGGAAGTGATGACAAACAAAAGCCATTTTTGCTTCTCCGTGGGTGTCGCAATCCACAAATTTGTCATTCATAAAACTCAATCAAATTTCTGTAACCGCAAACGTAATGCTTGCAGCTTGATAAAGCCTTCGGCGTCGTGCTGGTTGTACGCGCCCGCGTCGTCTTCAAATGTGACGATGCGCTGTTTGTAAAGTGAATATGGCGAGCGTCTGCCCGTCACAGTAACGTTGCCTTTGTAGAGTTTCAAACGAACATCTCCAGAAACCGTTTTCTGCGTTTGGTCAATCATCGAACGCATAATTTCAAACTCTGGCGCAAACCAGAAACCGTAATAAACAGATTCGGCGAATTTGACGCCTAGTGAATCACGCAGGCGCATCACTTCCCTGTCCATCGTGATTGATTCAAGCGCGCGATGCGCCGTCTGCAAAATCGTGACGCCAGGCGTTTCGTACACTCCACGTGATTTCATTCCGACAAAGCGATTTTCAACCAGATCAACACGTCCAATGCCGTGTTCACCGCCGATGTGATTTAAAGTCGAAAGCAAATCAACCGCGCCGTAAGTTTCTCCGTTGATAGCGACAGGTTCGCCTTTTTCAAACGTCAAAATGATTTCTTCCGGCTTGTCTGCAGCTTTTTCCGGCGATTTTGTGAGCAGAAAAATATTTTCCGGCGGCGCAGCCCAAGGGTCTTCTAAAATCCCGCCTTCATAAGAAATGTGCATCAGATTACGGTCAGTCGAATAAGGTTTTTCCGCCGTTGCCGTGACCGGAATCTGGTGCTGTGCGCAATATGCAATCAAATCGGCGCGCCCTTTAAACTCCCATTCCCGCCACGGCGCAATCACTTTGACATCCGGCTTGAGCGCATAATAAGTCAGCTCAAAACGCACCTGGTCGTTTCCCTTCCCTGTCGCACCGTGCGCAACCGCGTCAGCGCCTTCTTTAATAGCGATTTCGATTTGCTTTTTGGCAATGACGGGACGCGCCAAACTCGTTCCGAGCAAATAAACACCTTCGTATAGCGCGTTGGCTTTGACGGCAGTCCAAACGTAATCGCGGACGAATTCTTCCCGAAGGTCTTCGACATAAAGTTTGGACGCGCCTGTTGCGCGGGCTTTTTCATCCAATCCGGAGAGTTCTTCGCCCTGCCCAACATCGGCGCAAAAGCAGACGACTTCGCAGCCGTATTTTTCTTTCAGCCAGAGCAGCATCGCCGAGGTATCAAGACCACCCGAATATGCTAATACTACTTTGTTAATTTTCTTTTCCATTAGCTTTCAAATATTTCCCAAATCTTTTTAATCACCGTCTTTTGAGCTTTGTGATCCGGCACGGCAATAAAAATAGTGTCGTCGCCTGCGATAGTGCCGATGATCTCAGGAAGTTTTGCGCCGTCAATCCTGACTGTGATTGCCGAAGCCATTCCCGATTCACATTTCGCCACAATTAAATTATCGCCAGCGGCTTCCAGAGTGTATAAACCGAAGTTTAGAGCGCTGTTGCCTATTTGCGGCAAAGCGTAATAGCCGTTGATTTTAACAACCCCTAATTCATCCAAATCGCGCGAGACGCTTGATTGAGTGACGCCAAAACCGGCATGTTCAAGCAGCTCGGTAATTTTTTCCTGCTTGCCGATATTTCGTGCTTTGATAAACTTTAAAATTGTTTGCTGTCTTTTTTCTTTCAGCATTTTTATAATTGCAATCAACTATTCAACGCATTTTGCATAATGTTTGCATAGACGCATAATTTATCTTTTAGGTTGTAGGTTGTCAAATGAATAACGAAAAAAATTTGTGGGGCGGTCGGTTTACAGGCCAACCTGATGAAAAATTTGCCCGGTTTAACCGGTCTTTCGGATTTGATCAAAGGCTCTTTGTAGCTGATGTACGCGGCTCGATAGCGCACTGCGAAGGTCTCCGACAAGCAGGCGTTTTGGCACACGGCGATGCAATGTTGATTCAAAACGCTTTGCAAAAACTGCTTGAAAAATCAACTCAGGAGGAAGCAAGCTTTTTTGCTGATTCAAAATCCGAAGATGTTCATTCGTTTATTGAATCGAAATTAATTGAAATTGTCGGTGATGTCGGACGCAAGTTGCATACGGGTCGCAGTCGTAATGATCAGGTCGCAACTGCGCTCCGGATTTGGCAGCGCGAAGCGATTTACAGGATTCTGCATAATTTGCGAAATATGCAGAAATCCCTTGTCGCCCTTGCCGAAACTAATGAAAAGGCGGTTCTGCCAGGTTACACGCATTTGCAAAGAGCGCAGCCTGTTTTATTCGCTCATTGGTGTTTAGCGTATTTTGAGATGCTGCAGCGCGACGCTCAGAGACTGCAGGAAATTAGAAAACGGACAAATGTATTGCCGCTTGGCTCGGCGGCTTTGGCCGGCACTTCGTATCCGATTGCGCGCGAAATGGTGGCTCGTTTCCTGGAATTTGAAGGTGTCACGCGCAATAGTCTCGATGCTGTCTCGGACAGGGATTTCGCGGTTGAATTCGTCTTTGCCGCATCACTCATTATGACTCATCTCTCGCGCCTTGCCGAAGACGTGATTTTGTACGCGACTGCGGAATTTGGTTTCTTTGAATTGTCTGACGCGGTGGCTACCGGTTCGAGCCTGATGCCGCAAAAGAAAAATCCCGATTCAATGGAGTTGGTACGCGGAAAATCAGGGCGTGTTTTTGGGCATTTAACTGCGCTGTTAACAATTCTCAAAGGTTTGCCGCTCGCCTACAACAAGGATTTGCAGGAAGATAAAGAAGCCGTTTTCGATGCTTTTGACACGACATATGATTGCCTGCAAATAGCAGCTATCGTGCTTAAAAACTTGCGCGTCAACGAACAAAAATCTCGTGAAGCAGCGATGCAGGGATATTTAAACGCGACCGAACTCGCCGATTATCTAGCCAAAAAAGGCGTTCCGTTTCGCGCCGCGCATGAAACAGTTGGCAAAATAGTCTTGCGAGCAATTGAACTCGAGGTTGAGTTAAACGAAATGGATCTGGATGAAATGAAGACGTTTTCAAATCAAATAGAAACTGATGTTTTCCAAGTTCTTTCGCTCAAATCAACTTTGGCAAGCAAAAATACAATTGGCGGAACTGCTCCCAGTCGAGTTTCGGAAGAAATCAAAAGGGCGAAAGCAATTTTAGAAGGGTGAATATTACAGATTGTTAAAACAATCTTACTTTGCGGAGCGCCGTTTTAATTTCATCGTTTTTCATAAACCAATTCCAGACATTTTGCGAACGCAAATTTTCAGCGCTGAGCAAAGTTATTCCAACATCTATTCCGATAACATCAGTGTCCACCCATTTGGTTTGCGGATTAAAGGCATCAGCGAAACCGTAGCGTTGGTAAACTTCAGCGCCGTAGAGAGTCTTCATCTCGCGCAAAGCGGGCAGCGCAATGTCAGGCGTAAACATCAGCGAGCCGCCCGCCGCGCACGGCACAACCGAGCCATCTGTTGCAGGATGGCGCGGCGGCGCGCCCCAAGCAACATATCCGCCTTGGAAATCGGAAGCTGTTAAACCCCACACATTGGCGTTGTAGTGCGAAAACTCTTTGCTTAAAACATCAATAAAAAACTGGCGTTGAGCGCGAGTTGCATCAATCGAATTTTGAAAATAATCAGTATGAAAATGGTTGTAACGTTCGCGCCGCCCGCGAAAATCTACCCAAGCATGTGAATATTGATGAATAAAAAGCGGTGAAACTGCGGCTAGATAACGATAATTTCCGTAAGCGATGTAACCTCGCTCCCAAGCAAACCAGGAGCGCCAGCTAATTGCATGAGTCGGCGAGCCAATCGCCATTAAATACAGTATTTTATCTTCGCTGTAATCGTGCCAGCGATTTCCGATAAAACCCGTCTCAGGATGCCAACCGTGTGAAAGTAAATAATTGTCGCCATTCAGCATCCATCGAAAATCTACGCGCTCGTAAATTTGGGTTGCCAGTCTGACAATTTCCTTATTGTCGGCAAAGCATTGCCTAACCGTTAAAACACCGCCCAGCAGCAATGCTGTGTCAATAGATGATACTTCCGACTTCCAACGCCGCTCGCCCGTTACCTTGTCCATCCAATGGTAAAACCAACCGTTTTTGTGAAAAGCGCGATTGGCGAAAAAATCGAGCGTGTTACGCGTTCTTTGGCGGGCTTCCTCCAGCGTCACCCAATTGCGATCGGCGGCGATGCAGTAGGAAGTGAGAGCAAAACCGGTCGAAGCGATGCTGGCGATGTTGTAATGATCCGCGCCGGGCGGCGGCGCATCGCCGTTTGTTTTAGCCCGGTCAAGCGTCAGACCGGTTTTTTCATCAGAATGTTCCCAGAAATAAAGAAAGGCGCGGTGTTCGAGGTCGTCAAGGAATACATTATCGTCCGGCGTTAGAGTATATTTGACGACTTTGGATTTTTGCTTGCGGACGCCTTTTTTCTTTTGGGCAAAAGCAAAATCGCTGCTGGTTGCTCCAAACGCTAAGAGCAGTAAAATTGCCCACAAAAGACTCAATCTTTGTTTCATCGAACAACCTCAAATTTTGTTTCGAGTCCGCCTTCGCTCGCTTGTCCGACAAAAACCTTAAACATTCCCGGTTCAATCGTAAACTTCAGATTTTGGTCGAGAAAACCAAGCTGCTCAGGTTGGATCACAAACGAAACACGACGTTTTTCACCGGCTTGAAGCATGATTTTTTGAAATCCTTTGAGTTCCTTAACCGGACGCGTAATGCTCGCCGCAACATCCTGCAAATAAAGCTGGACGACTTCATCTCCGCTTCGCTTTCCTGTGTTTTCTACTTCGACACTCACGGTGACCGTACCGTTTGGTTTAATAATTTGTTTGTCAATTCGTAAATCTCGAAACTCAAATTTTGTATAACTTAAACCAAAGCCAAATGGAAAGAGCGGCGTGTTTGGAACGTCCAAGTATTTCGAAGTGTAGCGGTTTTCGGCTTCAAGCGGTCTGCCGGTAGATTTGTGATTATAATAAAGCGGAATTTGTCCCACATTGCGGGGAAACGTGACTGGCAGCTTGCCGCCCGGGTTAACATCCCCAAAGAGAACATCAGCAATCGCCGCGCCGCCCATGGTTCCGGAATGCCAGGTTTCCAAAATTGCCGGAGAATTTTCCGCCAGCCAATTGATTGTCAGCGGTCTGCCGTTTTTCAACACAATGGCGTATGGTTTTCCAGTCGCATGAATCGCTTTGATTAAATCAAGCTGCTTTCCGGGCAAATCGAGATTTGTGCGCGAAGCCGCTTCGCCCGAAAGATCGCGCGTTTCACCGGCGACAACAATTATAAAATCCGAGTCTTTTGACGCGTCAACCGCTTTGGCAAAATCTTTGTCGCTCTCGCAAACAAGTTCGCAACCCTTTTCAAAACGGATTTTGGTTTTCGCGCCAACTTTTTCTTTAATTCCTTCGAGAATCGTGACCGAATCTTCTGCTTTGGCATCACCTGCCCACCAATCAAGAGTGTTGGCTTTATCATCTGCCATTGCCCCGACGACGGTTATTTCTTTGAGATCTTTGCTAATCGGCAGCATCTCGCGGTCGTTTTTGAGCAGAACAAAAGATTTAGCCGTAATTTCACGCGCTGTTTGCAGAAATTCGGGTTTCTTAATCGTCGCTTTTTCCAGATTTTCGTCGGCGTAAGGATGCTCGAAAAGTCCGAGACGGAATTTCATTCGCAGAATGTTTCGGACGGCATCATCAATTGTTTTTTGTGAAACTTTCCCGGATTTCACGAGTTCCGCTCCGTACTGGTTGTAGGTTCGGCTGACCATTTCCATATCAGTTCCGCCGTTCAAAGCGTACATCGCAGCTTCACTGTCGTTTGCCGCTAAACCGTGATTGATCAATTCTTTGACCGAGGTGTAATCTGAAACGACCAGCCCGTCAAATTTCCACTCGTTGCGCAGAACCTGGCGAAGCAAAAATGAGTTGGCGGTCGAAGGAATTCCGTCCAAATCATCAAATGCGGTCATAAACGAGCCGACTCCGGCATCTTTGGCAGCTTTGAAAGGAGGTAAATAAATTTCCCGCAAAGTTCGTTCAGACATATCAACCGAGTTATACTCGCGTCCGCCCTGTGCCGCGCCGTAAGCTGCAAAGTGCTTGGCGCAAGCCATGACACGGTCACTCGCGCTCATGTCCGCGCCTTGAAATCCATTAACACGAGCTTTTGCCATTTCCGAGCCTAAAAACGTGTCTTCGCCCGCACCTTCCATAATCCGGCCCCAGCGGGGGTCCCGAGCAATATCAACCATCGGCGCGAAAGTCCAGGCAACGCCAGCGCTTCTGGCTTCAGCAGCCGCGATTGACGAAGCTTTTTCGACGCTTGCTAAATCCCAGCTCGCCGTCTCGCCCAGAGGAATCGGAAACAGCGTCCGGTAGCCGTGAATTACGTCAAAAGCAAACAGAATCGGAATTTTAAGCCGAGATTGTTCAACGGCGACACGTTGCAACTCGTTGACATTTTTCGCACCGCGCACGCCCAAAGTAGAACCTAATAAACCTTTTCGTGCCAGTTCGAGGTGCTCAGGACGAAATCTGCCTTCCCCTTCGCCGTCGAGCTGCTGCAACTGCCCGAGTTTTTCCGCCAGCGTCATTTGTGCAATCAGAACGTTAATTTTGCGCTCAGTTTCAATATTTTTTGTCGCCTGATTTGATTTTTGAGCGAAAATCGGGAACGCTAAAAACAAGCAGAGAATAAGAGAAAACGGCTTTAGTTTACTCATGATGAAAAGATTTATATGCCTTACCATTTTTTTTATTTTGTGTAATTTGAATGCATTTGCACAATCAAAAATTAACGAGCAACTTCAAGAGGCGATTAACTTAATGCAAAACAAACAATTTGATGAAGCCGCGAAATTGCTTCGCCAAATCTCCACTATTTCGCCTAATAATATTGATGTTCATAATCTTTTGGGAATTATTTCAGACCAAAAGGGCCACTTTGCAGAAGCCGAACGTGAATATCGTCAAGCAATGCGAATTAGTCCTAAAGCAGTTTCACCTTTGGCCAACTTGGGTGTGTTGCTGGCAAAAAACAAACGTAATACCGAAGCAATCCAATTGTTTGAAACCGTTTTGCGAACTCAGCCTAGTCATCTTGAAGCTATGATTAATCTTGGCTTTCTTTACAACTCAACTGGAAATTATACAAAAGCTATCAATTATTTGGAAAAAGCAAACTTATTTCAACCAAATAACTACGATGTTATTTACAATCTGGGTTTCGCTTTTTATCAAACCAAAGAATTTAATAAAGCAATCAAATCGTTTGAAGGCGCCGCTCTCCTTGCCCCAGATGCTGCCGAACCCTTGTACTATCTTGGCCTTATTGCTTTTGACCAAAGTCAAGATGTTGCAGCTGACAATTACTTTCAAAAGGCAATTGCGCTTCGCTCAAATTATGCAGCCTCAAATTTTATGCGAGGCGAAATCTTTTCAAAACAAAAACGCTTTGCTGAAGCTAAAGATTTCTACGAACTTGCACTAAAACAAGATCCCACACAAGCAGTTCACCATATTCGCTTTGGCGGCATTCAATTATTGCTTGGCAATTTCGCACAAGCCTTGGAAACCTTTCAAAATGCGGCGCAACTTTTCCCCAAAATAGCAGAAATTCATT
>JBDTZD010000184.1:0-2378 GCA_040005335.1 Pyrinomonadaceae bacterium
AAGCCGATCAGCTTAACAACTACGCGACGATGCAGAACGAACCAAACTTTTTTGAGGCGGATTTGGAGAGATTCCGAAATGTTAAACCATTCGACGTTCAGCGGGTTGCGAATAAATACTTGAGCGAAAACAAATTTGTCTTAACCGTTTTGCCAAAACCGGGCGCCAATGGCGGTTTTGCGCCTGCCTCTTTAATTTCAAACGGAACCGGTTCGATCGCCGACGTCAAACAAAATGTCAATAAACATCAAAGGGGATTACAGAACGCTGAAAATGTGGGCGGATTGTACGTTCCACCTGTTTCAAAGCCGACGCCAAAACTCGTTTTGCCGGAAATTGAACGTCATTTTTTGTCAAACGGCTTAGAGCTTTTGTTTGTCCGGCGCAGCCAACTGCCGATTCTTTCGCTCAATTTAATTCTCAAAACCGGCGGAGCGGCGAATCCGCTCGAAAAATTCGGGCTTAGTTCGCTGACGGCAGGTTTACTCAATCAAGGCACAGAGACGCGAACCGCGATCGAGATTTCCAACGAACTGCTAAAAATTGGGGCGCAGCTCGGCACGGGTTCAGGTTGGGATTCTTCGAGCATAGCGCTGCTGACATTAACCAAGAATATTGACCGCGCGCTTGAAATTTTTGCTGACGTAGCGACAAATCCGATTTTCCCTGAAAACGAATTTGAAACTTACCGCAAACGGCTGCTGGCCGCGCTGCTTCAGCAAAAAGACAACCCAAATGCAATTGCCGGTTCGGTTTTTAATTCAATTTTGTATTCTAAAAAACATCCTTACGGTAATAATCTGGCAGGTGATGAAAAAACGCTCGAAGGATTAACGCAAGCTGATTTAGGGGAGTTTTACGCAACATATTATCATCCGAACAACGCTGTTTTAATCATTGTCGGCGACATCAAGAAGGATGACTTGTTATCGAAACTCGAAGCGACATTAGCTAATTGGCAACCTTCGGAAATTCCTTCAATCAATTTACCGGAAATAACTGGGCGCGAAAAAAGCGAGGTTTATCTGGTTGACAAACCTGATTCGGCGCAAAGCGTGATTACTATCGGGCAAGTTGGCGCTGCGCGCTCGACGCCCGATTATTTTGCGCTGCAAGTAATGAATTCGCTGCTCGGCGGACAATTCACCTCGCGCGTTAATATGAATCTGCGCGAAGACAAAGGCTACACTTACGGTGCGAGAACCGGTTTTGATTGGCGGCTCGGCGCGGCTCCTTTTGCGGCTTCGGCAAGTGTCCAAACAGCCGTGACAAAAGAATCTGTCACCGAACTTTTGCGAGAATTAAACGAGATTCGCGGCATTCGTCCGATCACAGAGAAAGAGCTTGCGTACAATCAGCAAAGCATTGTCCGCCGTTATCCGAGCGCGTTTGAAACGGCTGGACAAATCGCCGGACAACTTGCGGGTCTCGTGATTTACGATTTGCCCGATTCTTATTTTAACGATTACATTTCGAGTATTAACGCAGTCACCTTAACGGACGCCAACCGCGTCGCGCGTGAATATCTCAAACCTGAAAAGATGGCGATTGTGATTGTCGGCGACAGAAAAACGGTTGAACCGCGTTTGCGCGAAATTCCCGATGTCGAAATCAACTTTCTTGACACAGAAGGGCAGACTGTTGATTAGCGCCATTACAAAATAGATTTTACTTGGACTCGTTTCGGCTCAAAATCAAAAGTGTAAATGTACCGGGCTTTAGACTGGGACGCGGGCGCGGATTTTCTTTGGTCGCTGCCGGAGTTTCGCCAAATTCGGCGGTGACCAGATAAACTTGATGCGTTTTTGGATCAAATGTCATCGTTCGCTTGAGCGTGTTTTTTCAGCAAAATCTTATTGTTATAGTCGGCTGCGAAAATAGCGAGCTGTCGCGTCACCGGAATCATTATTAAAGAAATTACAGACAGAAAAACGAAAGTGACATCCCACAAAACAAAATATAAAACTGCCGTGGCGATGGCAAAAGCTAGGAAAATTAGAAAGAATATCTGAAACACAAATCGTGGCTTTCCTTGCGGGCAATCTTCGGTGGATATTTCTTTCATGAGTGTTTACCAAATTAATAATTTTAAAAATTCATCAGGTTTTATCCGTTTAAAAAGAGCGGGCGACTCACAATCCGGCAGTTTGATTAAAGAGGCGCATTAAAGGTCGGATAACTATTATTGAAGGGTTATCTCATTATCCCGCCTATCTGACCTTCGTTGCTTCGGTTCCCGAAATAATCGCTCACCATCATGCAACTTATAGCACTTTAGTATTTATGCTCTCTGATAGAATTTTTTGACAAATCTATTTGTGACGTATGGTAATGAAAAAATTACCAAAAATGTTACAGGATAAAACACGACAAATGTT
>JBDTZD010000357.1:0-2377 GCA_040005335.1 Pyrinomonadaceae bacterium
TGCGTTCACACGGGAGACTGCGGAATTCGTCCGGTCATTGTCGGACTTCACGAAATTATCAGTCAGGCATTGGAGCAAATCACGCTCGCGCAGCTTGTCGGCAGCGAAGAAAAAGTTGACGAAATGTTTCATCAAATCCAGCGTCTGGAACGCAAAATCGGCAAACAAGTTTTTAGCAATTAGGTTTTATAAAAATAATGAGTGCAGCAACAGAACTACTAACAAAGAGAGAATATAAATACGGTTTTGTCACCGATATCGAATCGGACACAATTCCCAAAGGCTTAAACGAAGATACGGTGCGTTTAATTTCAGCAAAGAAAAACGAGCCGGAATGGCTGCTCGAATTTCGTCTCAAAGCATATCGTCACTGGCTTAAAATGAGTGAGCCGAATTACTGGGCAAATTTTGATTATCCAAAAGTTGATTATCAGGATATGACTTATTATTCGGCGCCCAAACAAAAAGAAATCAAAAAAAGCTTAGATGAAGTTGACCCGGAATTGCTCCGTACTTTTGAAAAACTCGGCATTCCGATTACCGAACAAAAAATGCTCGCAAACGTGGCGGTTGACGCTGTGTTTGACAGCGTTTCGGTGGCTACAACTTACAAGAAAAAACTGCTCGAAGCGGGCGTGATCTTTTGCTCGTTTACCGAAGCCGTTGCAGATTACCCGGAACTTATCAAAAAATATTTAGGCTCGGTCGTGCCTACGAGCGACAATTATTTTGCGGCTCTCAACAGCGCGGTTTTCTCGGATGGCTCGTTTGTTTTTATTCCCAAAGGCGTTGAATGTCCAATGGAACTTTCGACCTATTTCCGCATTAACAACGCCGAAAGTGGGCAGTTTGAGAGAACATTGATTGTCGCCGAAGAAGGCGCGTCCGTGAAATATAATGAAGGTTGTACCGCGCCGCAATTTTCAAAAAATCAGCTTCATGCGGCAGTTGTGGAACTGGTCGCGCTCGACAATGCGGAAATCAAATATTCCACAGTGCAAAACTGGTATGCCGGAAATGAAGAAGGCGTCGGCGGAATTTATAACTTTGTGACGAAACGCGGAGCTTGCCGCGGCGTTAATTCAAAAATTTCGTGGACGCAGGTTGAAACCGGGAGCGCGATTACCTGGAAATATCCGAGCGTTATTTTGCAGGGCGATAATTCAATCGGCGAATTTTACTCGGTTGCGCTGACCAATAATGCACAGATTGCCGATACGGGAACGAAGATGATTCATCTGGGCAAAAACACACGCTCCACCATCATTTCAAAGGGAATTTCGGCTGGCAAATCAAATAACAGCTATCGCGGATTGGTCAAAGTGATGCCAAAGGCGACGGGCGCGAGAAATTATACTCAGTGCGATTCAATGCTGATTGGCGATACGTCACAGGCAAATACGTTTCCTTATATTGAAGTGATGAACAACACTGCTAAGGTCGAACATGAAGCGACTACTTCGCGTATTTCCGAAGACCAGCTTTTCTATTTGCAGCAGCGCGGGATTTCACAAGAAGATTCTGTTTCGCTAATTATCAACGGTTTTTGCAAAGAAGTTTTCCGCGAACTGCCAATGGAATACGCTGTCGAAGCGCAAAAATTACTTGGGCTCAAACTAGAAGGAAGTGTTGGCTAGGAAATGGATTATCTAACCGTTGCCGATGTTATCGGCTGGATGGGCGCGTTTTTGCTCTTGACGGCATACGCGCTCCTTTCTTTCAAAAGAATTGCCGGAGATTCGATTTTTTATCAAGCAATGAATGTTCTAGCGGGAATCGGTTTGGCAATCAGTTCATTTTCGCACGCGGCGTATCCGCTAACGTTTGTTAATTCGGTGTGGTCTGTAATTGGTGTGATCGCAATTTTTGTGGCGGTTAAAAATGGAAAGAATCTCAACTAAAAACGCTCCTACACCAGCCGGACATTACTCACAAGCGATTGTTCACAACGGCTTGGTTTTTGTCTCTGGTCAGCTGGCAATTGAACCGGAAACCGGTAAGCCGGTAACAAATTCGATCGAATCCCAAACCGAACGCTGTTTGCGTAATGTCGAAGCGGTTTTGCTGGCAGCCGGTAGCGATTTGAATCATGTCTTAAAATTTACCGTTTATGTTTCAGACGAGAGTTTGTGGAGCGCCGTTAATGAAACCTACGCCCGCATTTTGGGCGAGCATAGGCCGGCACGGGCAATTATTCCAGTCGGCAAGTTTCGCGGCGATTTTTTGATTGAAATTGAAGCAGTCGCAGCAGTCAACAATTAGCTTTACTTGAGTATTTCACGTTTTTGCGAGAAAGAATTTATATGAAAATTGCAATCATCGTTTTTGACAGATTTACTGACGTTGATTTGTGGCTGATGTGGGATTTGCTCAACCG
>JBDTZD010000182.1:0-7903 GCA_040005335.1 Pyrinomonadaceae bacterium
TTATTAATTTAAGAAAGTTTTTATGAGGGATTATTTTGTCGTTACCCCTGAAGCGCTTCACCAGCTTTGGCAAGCAATTTATCGTCGCCGCTTAAAGTAACCGATAATTTATCAAGGCCGCCCGCGAAATTAATCGTTATTTGTTCTAATTCTTCCGGCGTCAAAACCGACCCGATTTTTTCCGTAATATCAGTGATGACGCCCTTTAAAACTGCATTTTCGATTTGATCTTCAAAAGCGGTTTCGGTGAGTGGTGATCCGTTAAATGTAATCTTTGCGTTACTCATAATTTGCTCTTCCTACCGAATGTTACGTTTGTCACATTTTCTATTTCTCAACTGTTAAATGATAGCTTCAAATAAAACCGAATCGCCGTTGATGCGCAATTTTAACTGGCAATTTTTTAAATTGGGATTTTCGAGTAAAAACTTGGCGAGCGGCGCTGTCAATAAAGTTTCGATTGTGCGCTGAAGAGGTCGCGCACCGTAACGCAGGTCTGATGAGCCTTTTTGCGCGAGAAAATCAACGACGTCTGATGTCCAGACAAGTTTGATTCCCTGTTCCCGCAAACCTTCGCGTCCAACAAGCGAACCGAGTTCTTTTTCAGTAATTTGACGTAGAGAATTCCGGTCAAGAATCGCAAACTGAACGATTGCGTCAAGTCGGTTAAAAAATTCAGGACGAAAAAACGCTTGGGCTTCGCGCTCAAACGACGGCAGGGTGTTTTCGCCAAATCCAATCGAACCGAATTTTTCTGCTCCAAGATTTGAAGTCAATATTATGACTGCGCTGCGAAAATTTGTGACCCGCCCGAAACGATCAGTTAAACGCCCTTCGTCAAAAAGTCCGAGTAAAACATCGAAAACCTGTGCGTCTGCCTTTTCTATTTCATCAAACAAACAAACGCAAAATGGCTGCTGCCGAACTCTCTGGATCAACTCGCTCGGTTGCCCGTCTGCTCCCGTCAAAATCCGCAATGCCGAACCGGGTAAGCTATATTCGCTCATGTCGAGGCGAATTAAACGGTCTTCGCCTCTGCCGCCCGAACCGAAAAAGAAGCGCGCGAGGGCTTTGGCAAGCTCAGTCTTACCAACTCCGGTTTGCCCGACGAACAATAAAACTCCGAGCGGACGGTTTGGATCGCTCAACCCCGCTTTAAAAGTCGTTACGAGGCTTGCCACTGTTTGGCAGGCAGCGGGCTGCCCGATAACCTCAGTTTCCAAATCCGCTACAACGTCTTTCAATTCCAAAGTAATTTCGTCACGCAAAAACAATTCGGGCAGACCCGTTGTTTTGACAAACAGTTCGATGACGTTTTCGCGAGTAATTTCCCTGGATTTGGTTTGCACGCCCTTTTCAAACAATTCGCGCAGGAAAGCCGGCGCTCTGCCGGGAAATGTTTGATACGGCAAAAAGCGTGTGAAAAGCCGGTAAATCAAGCTCGAAGCGTTTTCTTCCAACACGATTTTGGTGTTTCGCGTGCTAACGGCGGATATTTTTTCGAGCACTGCCAATGCCTTTTCGCTTGAAAATTCAGGCAGGCGAACAATTTGAAACAAATCGGCGAAACCAGGCTGGAGACGACGACAGGCATCAAGTTCAGACGCGCTCGACTCGATTACCATTCGCAATTCGCCGCGCTGCAGATACGGCATAAAAAACGAGGCGAGGCTTTCGCTTGAATTGCCGCCGCCCACCGACAAAAAATCCGTCAGCTTTTCGACGCACAAAACACCTTCAATGTCGGAAAGCTCCGTGACAACCGCTTCGCAGCGTTCCTGCCACTGTCCGAGATATTTCATTCCGGCGATCAGCCGTCCGCCGTTAGTTTGCCAAAAACGGTAACGCGGCGGTTTTTCATCCTTTTCGCCGTCAAAATCTTCATCCCCTCTGAAAGCAATTTTGCCTGCTGCCAAATCTTCTTCGATTCGCCGGACGGCTTCAGTGAGAACGGTAGTTTTGCCGACTCCGTTTTCGCCCAGCAGAATAATGTTGGCGCGCTCGGTTGTCAGACGCTGCGCTAAATCAGTAATTTCGGCATCGCGTTCATATGGTTTTTGAGATTTTCGGCCAACCTCTTTCGCGCCGAGCGGCTCGGCAACTTGATAGAGCATCGGCGTTTCTTTGACATCGGCGGATTGTCGCGCTCGGCGTTTGATGTTAAAAGCGATCTCTTCAAGCCAGACGCGGCGCGATGGCAAAAATTTGACTAGATCGAGCGGAGCTGAGCCCTTTAATTTTTCCTGAACATAAGCCGTTGCCAGTTGTTTGAGCGTTTGAAGATCGTAGAAATAAAACTCGATTCCAAGCAGCGGCAGGGTCGCAAAATAGCTGTCGTTTTCTTCCTCGCGATAAATGCAGGCGACTCTGAAAGGTATCGTTTCAGTGGCTGCCAAAACACGCTTTTTCTGTTTTCGCTGTTTTTTCTGCCAACTAGCGGGCGCATTTTCGTCGCGATGATTTTCAATTTTGTATTCGGGTCGGATTTCGACGCGAATTTCGAGCAAAATGGCTTCGCCAAATTCTTCGGGCTCACGCCACCAAGCGTCAGCGTAAAACCATTGCAAATATTCTTTGATTTGTGCTGTTGCCGCCGCTCTAGTTTCACCAAAAGCGGCAACCTCTTCGCCAATACATTGCGCCGTGACAAAGCCGTTAAAGCTTTCGGAAAGTAAAACTGGAAACTTAAAAACTGCCATTTCTGTGATTGGTTTTGTACGAAGACGTACTGAATCAATTTGTTCTAATAACTATCCTAGAATCAAATAACTTTATTTATCAAGGGGGATTTATGACTGAATCAACAGCCGAAAAATTCATTGCCGCACTGCACAAACTTGAAGAAAGCCGCGAAACCGAAGAAATTGTTGCGCTTTATGCCGATAACGCTGAAATCGCGAATGTCGTTGCGCCACTGAAATTTGCTGGGCAAGACGGCGCGAGAGATTTTTGGACTAAATACCGCGATACCTTCGGCGAAATGCGCTCGGAGTTTCGCAACAAAATTTACGGTGAAAATTCAGCTGCGCTCGAATGGACGACGACAGGAAAATCCAGTAACGATCATGAAGTTTGCTATTCCGGCGTGACTATTTTGGAAATCGAGAACGACAAAATCACCCGTTCATGCGCCTATTTCAATGCCGATGATCTCGGACGGCAAATCGAGAAAGGCGCCCCGCCCAAACAGAATCAAGCTGTTTCAGCTTAACTCCATCGGCGCAGGCAAACCTGAAAGCACAAACGCGCGAAGCTCGCGTTCGGTCAAAATGTCTCCAGTAATTAAACCGGAACGAAAATCAAGAGCGTATCGCAGATCCGCACCGCGTCCGTCGTAAACACGCACTACGTTTGTTTCGGCGGGCATCGATTGATCGTCTGAATTTGTTTGTTTTGATCCTTTTGATACGCTCACGTCAAGCGCAACAAATCCTTCGTGAAGGGTTAGAAAAATATGTTTACCCACTTCTGCGCCGGCAAGAGCGAAAGCAAAACTTCCCGTCAAAATAATCTCGGCGTTTAAATTTTGAGCCACTTGTAAGTTTCCAGACAAATCTGTCTGTGGATCTGTCTGTGGATCTGTCTGTGGATTTGTCTGTGGATTTGCCTGCCAATCTGTACGATAGACGTCGAGATTTTGGGGGTTAATACTAAGTCCGTTTTCCGCTGCAAACATTTGAGCGTAAAGCCTCGTCAAATGATTACCGGCGACGACGCCTTTGGATTCGGCGATGTGAATCGTTAAAATGCATTGTGCTTCATTCGGAGTCTCCACGTTTTCAACCAGCGTTTGCAAAAGGGCGGTTTCGCGCCAAATATCCTGCAAATAATCTTCAATTCTTTCGCCGAAAACACGATTTTCCGTCGCCAATTCTTTTAAGCGAAACGCGATATTGGACGCGCCTAAAAGTTTGGAAAAATCAATTCCAGATTCGCGCAAGCTAATGAGTTGACGAAGCGAGCGTGAGCGAACAACTGGACTTTGGGCTTTGGGCTTTGGGCTTTGGACTTCTTTGGTTTCGCGCTCATGCCATTTTTCAGCCCGCTCCACCATTCGCTCGACGCGCCCTATTTGATCCCGAATCAAAAAGTAACGCGCTTGTCGTTCGTCGTTTGGGTTGATTTCGCCCGCCGGTTTCAAGAATTCGATTTTATCTTCCAAACGGTCGAGCGCATCGGCAATTAAATCCAACTCTCGGTTAACGCTGGTAAAATTATGCGTTAGCCAAATACTATCTGCACAGACCGCCGGTTTGATTTCTTCAACTCTGGCAACGATTTTTTTGTCTTTTACCGAAACGTGGATTATCAAGGGGGTGTCGGGCGGGAGCGCCGCAAGCTCGGCGGCAACAGGCTGCGTTAAGTATTTTTCGATTGCGCGCTTTAACGCGCGCGCGCCCAGTTGCGGATGATAGCCTTCGCTGACAATTAGCTCCATTGCTTCGGGAGCCACATTTAATTTGCAGTTGCGGCGCAGCAGACCGTCACGCGAAAAAACTTTTTCAAGCTGAAGGCGAGCGATTTGTTCGACATCTTTTTGTTGTAATCTCTCGAACGGAATCACGCGGTCGAGACGATTAAAAAATTCGGGGCGAAAAAACTTTTCGGCGGCTTGATGATAAACGTGCGATTCAGTTTCGTTTGATTGCCGAAATCCGAGCTTGCGGTTGGCGCCGTTGGCTCCCAAATTTGAAGTCAAAAGCACAATCCCGCTCGTCAAATCCGCCGTTCGCCCAAGCGCGTCCGTTAAGCGTCCGTCGCCCATTACTTGCAGCAAAAGATTGAAGACATCAGGATGCGCTTTTTCGATTTCATCAAATAAAATTACCGAAAAAGGCTGGCGACGAATTGCGCTCGTCAGCAATCCTTCCGGCTGATCAAAAGTTCCAACCAGCCGCGCCGCGTCATATGGAGTAACAAATTCGTTCATATCAAATCTCAGCAGTTTATCTTCAGCACCATAAAGATAGGCGGCTATTTGTTTGGCGGCTTCGGTTTTCCCGACTCCGGTTGCGCCCAAAAATAGAAACGAAGCAAGCGGGCGCGTGGCGTCGTTTAATCTGGCTTTGGCAATCGAAATCACATCGGCGACGGCATCTACGGCTGCTGTCTGACCAATCACGCCGCCGGAAATTTTTTCAATAATCTGAGCGCGGTCAAGTTTTGTCCGGTCATCCAGAAAAGCGACGGATATTCCGCTTTTTGATTCAAACTCGCTTAAAACGTCCGCCCGGCTAATTTCCTGAGCGCGAAATTTGATTGCTAACTGTTTCAAAAAAGCGGCGCCTTTGCCGGGGAAAGCTGATTCGCGATTGTAGCGGCGTTCCAAATCAAGCGCGGTCGGCAGCGCGTCCAGTGCAAATCTGCAATCGTAAATCTGTTCGAGTTCGCGGCGAACCTGAAGAATAATTTTCAAAGTTTCGTCCGCGTCAGTTTCTTCGAGCCGCAAGATCTGAAATAATTCGGCAAAACTGCGGTCGCGTTCCTGAAGAACTCGCAAACCTTCCGGCGTGATTTCCGCCAAAATCCTCACAGCACCTTTTTCAATGTAAGGTTTGATGATTTGCGCCATCGAAACATCGGAATCTCGGCTTCGTCCGGCAGCAAAAAGTCCGAGCAAATCTTCAAAGTAAAGCAAGTGGTTTTTCTCACCCGCTTCTCTGAGAATTGCCAAGAGACGTTCTTCCCATTGCCCGACGTACATCATGCCGGAAATCAGACGCTGCGGCGCGAGCAGCCAGGTGTTTTTTTCAGCCGCGCGCGGATTGCTGCGTTTTTCAACTTGCCGAAAAACGTACTCATGAATAAGCGCGGTTTTTCCCACCGAGTTTTTTCCGATTAGCAAAATCGGACGTCCATCGCTCCTGTCAAGCATTTCGGTTAGCTTTATTAACTCTTTTTCGCGCCCTGCCGTGCGTTCCAGATCGTTTGGGTAGAGATGATCGAGGTTACGCCCGGTTTTGCGAAGTTCTTTCGCGCCACTCATTTTGTCGGTCAAACCAAGGAAGGCAAAAAAGTTTTCCTCTTTAGGCTCAAACTTTTGCGGTAGCGAGACGTCGAAATCAATTGTTGTGACCCACGCCTTACCGATGAAATTATATTGCGCCGGATTTTGCGAACCGCGTCCTTCGCGATGCGTCAGGCGACGAAAATGTTCGTCTAAAACTTCAACTGCGCGGATTCTTAAATCTTCACCTTTTTCTAGTTCAAACCAAACTTCCGGCACATTCGGCGTAAAAGCGAGCCGTCTTCCAAATCCGGCAAATCTGACGAAAAGATAGCGGCAATCAAAGTTTTCCGCGCCAAAGTTTAAGCGGAAGTCAATAATTTTGCCGTCCAGAGGGGGCGCGAAACACATTTCGGCAACTCGGTCGTGCCTGGCTTCCTGACCGAGCGCTTCGATTTTTTCGCGCAGATTATTTGCTAATTTGTTAAGCGCGCGCTGCAGACTTTCAGCTTGTTCGACGTGCTGCAGGAAAAACAACGGGCGGACGGTTCGCAAAGTCGCAGACGAATTTTGCTGTTTTTGTTCGGTTACCAAAACCGGGATTGTCACGTTCATTAAACCTTTTTTATCATAAAAAGATTAAAAACCTGTCTTGGTTTTGCTCTCTGCTTTTCATTCGGCAAGAAATGCGGCAAAATTCAGATTGTTCGATTTCACTTAAAACGAGGCGGGTTTCTTATGCCTGATGTTGAGTTAAGCTGCGTTCAGTGTCAATCAAATTTTATTTTCACCGAACAAGACCAGGAATCTTTTTATCGTCGCAATCTGCCGCAGCCGCAGCGCTGCGCCAATTGTCGCCCGACGCGCAGGAAATTGGCGCAAGCGGCTGAAAATCCTGAGGCTAAAAAGCGTTACGAAATGGTTTGCGACAAATGCGGCAAAAAGGATTTTGTCCCCTTCGCGCCAAAGCCGGGGCGAGAAATTTTATGCAGCGACTGCCATCAGGCAAGTCGTTCTCGCACTCGCTTTGCCTGAAACATTTAGCATTTATCATTGCGCATTGAGCATTTCCGTTTCTTAACGTCAATGCAAATTCTCTCTTGTTATAATGATAAATGTTGAATGATAAATGTTGAATGACTTTTGAAACCGTTCAATTTGAACTAAATCAAGGTGTCGCAAGAATCACTCTCAACCGACCCGAAGCTTTAAATTCGCTTTCAATGCAGTTGCTCAAAGATTTGCAGGCGGCTCTCGAAATGACGGCGGACATGCGAGCGCGGGCGGCGGTTTTGACCGGTGCGGGACGAGCTTTTTGCGCGGGCGGTGATTTGCGAGAAATGCACCAAATCGCTCAGCAAACCGGCAACCTCGCAGCTTTTTTTGAAGAGCCTCTGGCGGCATTTCACGGCTGTGTGAACACAATTAGAGAAATGCCGATTCCGTTTGTCGCTGCTGTTAACGGCGTCTGCGCCGGAGCGGGAACGAATTTCGCTCTCGCCTGCGACGTAGTTTTTGCCGCCGAGAGCGCCAGTTTTAACGAAGGCTTTGTCAAAATTGGTTTGACGCCTGATTGCGGCGGCACGTATTTTTTGCCGCGTCTGGTCGGAGAAAAAATCGCCGCCGAACTATTAATGACCGGCGATGCCGTCACTGCTGAACAAGCTGCAAAGTTGGGCATGATTAACCGAGTCGTTGCCGACGCGGATTTAATGTCAGAGACATTGGCATTTGCAGAGCGGCTGGCGGCAATGCCAACGGCGGCAATCGGGCGAATTAAACAGCTCCTCGCCGTCACGATGAAAAACGATTTAAAGACGCAGCTTAGTTTAGAACACGCCGCCCAAATCGCAAGCGGACAGTCAGCGGATTTTAGAGAAGGCGTGACAGCATTTTTTGAGAAACGACAACCCAATTTTACGGGCGATTGAAAATTTATCTAACTGTTTGGTTTTA
>JBDTZD010000229.1:0-7892 GCA_040005335.1 Pyrinomonadaceae bacterium
CATTCTAACGAATTCAAAGATTTTCGGCTTGACCTAGACGAAAGAATTTTGCTCGCGGCGAAGGCTAGACGATATTGTTCACGCCAGAGGTTTTTGCCTGCTCAAAATCCTTGCTGATAATTACTGATGCAGAAGCCCGCACCAACATTAATTCCCTATAAGCGGCACAATCATTACACGTTTCTATAAATTCGGCGATAAAGTCTGCGTTTATAAATGCATCTTTGCTGGAGTTAGTATTTTATGAATTCTCAACGACGTGAGAATATCCGCCCCGGTTTGCGGGTGGCGATTGTTCTCAAACAGGATCAGCGCACCGGAAGGCGCACAACTGGAACGGTCAAAGATATTTTGACATCTTCGCCGTCTCATCCGCATGGCATTAAAGTTCGCCTCGCGGATGGGCAGGTCGGGCGTGTTCAAGAAATTTTGCCGCCAGAATAAAAAAAGGCGGAAATATAACTCCGCCCAAGATTTAACTTTTACTTCTCAGCAATTATTGATTTGAATCAACAGTAATTGGCGGGGCAGGCGCAGGAACGCTGCCATTTAGCGCAATCGTGTTTTCGCCTGGATTAACTGCAACGCTTGTATTCCAAACCGAAGCCGAGTTACCTGTTTTATGAACGCCAAACAAATAATAGCTGTCAGGTTTCACGTTTTTGAAACTGGCGTTGCCGGTCGAATCACTTAAAGTTTTGGCAACAATGTAAGGATTAATTGCAGCAAGGCATTTTTCCAATTCATCTTTGCGGTTCGGGTCAGCAATTACTGCCCCCAAGGTCGAAGCGTAACTACCTTCGGTGGCTTCAATATTCGCACTGCTCAAAATCGTTTCCAAATCTTTGCTGAGCAAATAGAATTTTTCGGCTTTGACCGGCAGCTTTGTTCCTTTGCTTGTTAAAACCGTCGCTGTCAGCATTAAGTTTCCTTTGTCGGGCGGAGCAGGATTTGTCACGACCGTCTCAGAACCAGCAGGAGGCAAATTTGTTGGTACAGTCGGAGGAACGCTGCTCGGGTAATCCCCTGTTGACGGGTTTGTGGTTGAAGGCACAACAACGGTAGAACCGGCTGGTGGATTAACTGTTGAAGGTATTTGTTCAGCCGTACGGGTGGTGCGTGAATTTGCCGCCGCAGTGATACGAACGTTGGCATTATCGTTGGCGTCGGTTTGATTACGATTCATCATCCAGATCAACCCAAAAATCACCACTACCAATGCCAATGCAATCGGCACTAATGCCCAAGCGGGAAAATTGCTTTTTTCTTCAGTTATAACTTCTCGCACCACAACTGGCAACGGTTCAACAACGGGCGGAGGTGTTGGCGTAATGATTACCGTATCAGGCTCTATTGCCAACGGGTAACCGCATTTAGGACACGTTACTGCTTGCGCCGAAACTTCGCTGCGGCATTCAGGACATAAAATAATTGACATACTAGTCGCTCCTCTGAATTGACAAATAACTCTCTTAAAATCTGCAAATAGCAAAATGCGTACCAACTCAGGCAATTTATCGTTTCAACAGAGGTAAATACTGTATTATCAGTCTTAAGCAAGGACTTCAGCCTTTCTCAAAAAGAAAATGCTTTTCACTTTTAACAAAAAAACTTGTTGATTAATGTATTGCAATCCTACAACTTAGCACAACGCTTCCAACATAATTTCACCGTTAAAATTTTACCCCAAGACGTTTCTGTTTTATGATAGATTTAGCTTTTCTAGCCTCCTGCCCTGAATTATTAATTTTCAAAAATGCTCAATAACCCTACAAAGCCGAATATTCTTGTAGTTAATGACGCACCTGACATGCTTGAGCTGATTCGGGTCTTATTGATTAGCGAAAATTACCGCGTCTTGACCGCCATCAATGGGCGAGAGGCACTCGATATTGCGCTCGCTCACCCGCTCGACTGTGTTGTCAGCGATGTCGTGATGCCGATAATGGACGGCATCGAGCTTTGCTCGCTCCTCAAAAACAATCCTCTCACCAAACATACTCCTGTTTTGCTCGCTAGCGCGATGCGAACAAAAGATCAGGATTCACTTTTTGGTTTGAATGCCGGGGCAGACGATTATCTGGAACTGCCGTTTCGTCAAACCGCCTTGCTCGTCAAGGTTGCCCGCCTAGTTGAGCGTTCACGACTGGAAAAGGTTTTGCGTGATAGCGAACGCCGTTACCGAACGCTTTATCAAGACAGTCCATTGATGTACTTTGTTCTCGACAAAGACGGGATCATGGTTTCGGTTAATCAGAACGGAATTGATCGGCTCGGTTATAGCGAAGAAGAACTAATCGGCAAACCCGTTTTTGACATTTTTCTCGAAGAAGATCGTCCCAAGGTTATTGCGCAAATCGAAAAACTCCGTCAACTGCCCGGTGAAACAGAGCATTTCGAAGCTCGCAAAGTTTCTAAAAATGGCGCAATCGTGTTTGTTTCAGAAAACATTCGCTTACTGCCCCAAGACGATGATGATGAAAGCATCTTTCTTATTATTTGCGAAGACATTACCGAGCGCAAACAAACCCATGACGCGCTCCGCAAATCCGAAACACGCTATCAATCCGTTATCGAAAATGCATCGGTTGTCTTTTTCACACTTGATAAGAACGGAATTTTTACCTTATCCGAAGGCGCAGGGTTGAAAAAGCTCAATCTCAACCCGGGAGAAGTTTTAGGGCAATCGGTTTTTGATGTTTATCGCGATTATGAATCAATCAAACGCGACTCGCAGCGCGCACTTTCCGGCGAAAGTTTTACCGCCGTCGCTGATTTAGGCGATCTTATATTTGAAACCAGTTACACTCCCTTTTACGATTCAAACGGCGAGTTATCCGGTACTGTTGGTGTTGCCACTGATATTACCGAACGGGTTGTCGCCGAACGTAAAGCCGCCAGCGTCATCATCCAGCTTGGCGCAACATTGGAGCGCGAAGCGTTAATAAGCCGCATTTCAAACGCAATTCGCGAATCTCTGCGTATCGAAGACGTTTTTAGCGCAGTCGTTAACGAACTCGGCAAACATCTCGAACTAGACCGCTGCCATCTTTATTTATTTGATGAAATTGCCGGCTTGGTGCGCTCAATGGCTCAGTTTGCCGCGCCTAACGTTCCACTCGTTTCGGACGAAGAAATTCCGTTTGCCATAGCCAATCGCATATTGCCTGCTTTTCGAGAAGAAGGGTATGTTGCAATTAGCGACGCAACTAACAATGCCGAAATCAAAGAGCTTTACGAACAGATTTTGGCTTCGCGCGGAGTTCGTTCGATTATGTTCGTGGCGATTCGCGTGCGCGAAGGGATTACCGGGCTGCTTACTCTCGTGACAACGAATCACAACCGAAATTGGAGCCAAGCCGATATTGCACTGGCGTGCGCTGTCGCCGACAAGGCCGCAATCGCGATCCGCCAAGCCGAACTTTACCAGCAAGCGCAAGCCACTTCGCAACGGGAAACGTTGATTAACCGACTCGGTACGGCGATTCGTTCATCATTACAATTGTCTGAGGTTTTGCATGCGGCGACGCACGAATTAGGCGAAGCTTTATCGGCATCGCGCTCCTATATTCGTTTTTTCGATCCACAACAGCTAAATAGTGCTGCCGAATATATTTACACTGCACCGGAAGTTGAGTCGCCTTTGCCGCCCACTGTTAATTTCACAATGCCAATCGGCAATTTTATTTTGCAAAACCACGCAACCGTAGTTTTTAACGACGTGCAAACATTGCCATCAGAATATGAAGAAATGAGTGAATACGCCGCAACCGTGCTTGCCCGCCGCTGCGTGCGCTCAGCAATTTATTGCCCGATTTTGATTAATGACAATTTTCGTGGAGCAATCTGCATCGAGCAGACTGACCGGCTGCGGCGTTGGACCGAAAGCGACATTACGTTAATCGAAGCCGTTGCTTCGCAACTTACGCTAGGCATCATGCACGCCGAATTATTTGAATTGACCAGGCGTGCCAAACGTGAATGGGAAGCCACATTTGACGCAATGAGCGACGGTGTTTTCAATTTTGATCGCAATGGCATTTTGCAGCGCGTCAACAATGCAGGTGCGGCGATGGAACGCGCCATGCCGCGCAGTTTGATCGGTAAATATTGCTGTGAGATTTTAGCGGTTGAAGACGAACAAGTGGACCATTGTATCGTTCAACAGGTTATCAAGACGCGCAACAGAGTGACGGTCGAGCGTTTATCAAAACAACTTAAAAGACCGCTTCTGGTAACGGCCGAACCGCTGCTTGATGAAGGAGGCGAACTAACAGGTGTAGTTGTTACCGGGCGCGATCTCTACGAACTGCGCGAAGCTGAATCTGTCGCACGCGAGCGACAATCACTCCTTTCGCACATTGTCGAAGGGATTTTAGAGCCTATTTTTGCCGTTAACGAAAACGGCGAAATACTTTGGTGCAATGGCGCGACGAGAGAAATCTACGATGTCGAAACGGCAGAAATCAGCCACCGGCAATTTACGGAAATGATTCATCCGGAAGACCGTAAACTCGCGGATACTGCTCTTCGAGCCTCGCTCAAAAAGTTGCCTCAATGCTATGAATCACGATACTTAACACGGAAAAACGAGACGCGTTATGCCATCTTTAACAGTATTCCGCTCGTTGAAGATAACGAAGTTAAAGGCGTGTTATGGTTTGTTCGCGATATCACTGGGCAGAAATTGGCTTTACAGCAAGCCTTGCAAGCCGACAAATTACGCGCTCTAGGACAGCTTGCTTCAGGCGTAGCACACAATTTCAACAACTCTTTGGCCGCCATCCTGGGAAGAGTCAGTTTGCTCCAGCGTCACACTAATGATGAGAATATTTCTCAAAATCTGAATGTCATTCAAACCGCCGCTGAAGATGCGGCCGCAACCGTCCGCCGAATTCAAACTTTTGCCAGACAGTCTGCGACACCAGATTTTTCGCCGATCGAACTCGGCTCCTTACTTCAAGATTCAATCGAGCTGACACGCACTCGCTGGCAGGATGAAGCAAAAACGCGCGGGATTTCTTATTCAGTGACGCTCTCTTCAAACAATGTTTTTTATACTTACGGCAATGCTTCCGAATTGCGCGAAGTTTTCGTCAATCTAATTGTCAACGCGCTTGATGCGATGCCGCTCGGCGGCAGACTCGAAATTTGTCCGCGTCAAATAGAATCATCAATCGTGCTGGAATTTGCTGACGACGGTGAAGGAATCGCGGAGGATGTGCGCGAGCGTGTTTTCGAGCCGTTCTTTTCGACTAAGGGTGTTAACGGTACGGGACTTGGGTTATCCGTCAGCTACAGCATTATCAAGCAGCACGGCGGCAACATAGCAGTTGAACCAAAGCTCGGCGGAGGCTCGAATTTTACGGTCACGTTGCCGGTACACGATTCTTATCAAACACAAAAATTAGCTGTAATGTCACCGCAACCGAAAAGGACTCTCTCAATTTTAGTCGTTGATGATGAGGATTACGTTCGCGAGGCTTTGATCGAAATGATCTCTGAACTTGCTACGACCGTCGTCGGAGCTGAAAGCGGTCAACAGGCTTTGAGTAAACTTCAAGCGCAGCGTTTTGATGTGGTTTTCACAGATTTATCTATGCCTGAAATGGACGGTTGGGATTTAGCGCAAACTATTCGCCAGAATTGGGGGGCGACAAAAACTGTCATGGTAACGGGCTACGGCCAAGGGCTGCCGCTAGTGCCGGAAAAACGCGAGCTGGTCCATGCCATTATTGGCAAACCCTTTAGTTTTGCACAGTTAAGCCAGACGCTTGAAAAAATATCGACTTACAATGACGATTCCGAGGAGAGTAAAGGTGACGCCGGCTGAAAGCAGACAAAATTGACAAAAGGCTTCGATGACAAAACCTTGCAGATACAAAAGCCAACCTGTGAAAATCGCCATCATCCCAACCATAATACTCAAAAAATTCCATGCCTGCCGATTACCGAAAGCTGCCAGCGTTGCTAAACTAAACACTGTAAAATAAGCTGCCACACCGATAAAAGCAAGGGGAATGCCCGCAAATTTGGCATAATCGCTGTTGAGCACTTGTTCACAGCCGTGAACGATGGTGCACTGAACACCGTCGCCGCTTAAATGCTTGACAGTCAAGTAAATCGCGTCAGCCAAACCAACGAGCGCGATAACCGCGGCTAAAAGCGGGAGTTTGGCAATTTTTGGAGCATCAGAATTTTGCATTCAACTTCCAACCTTTTCCTTCGAACTTTAAATTTACTTACCCTGCAAGGCATTTTCAATCAACTCGCGCATTTTGGTGACTTGCATTTCGTCAGCCGTCAGAAGGCGCCCATTTAAGAAAATCGAAGGCGTGGCTCGGATGCTAATAAAATCTCCGCGTTTTTTGTCAGCCGAGACGCGCGAATTGGCGGTGTCTCCGGTCAAATCGTTATTAAATTTGTCCACGTTTAAACCAAGTGTTTTGGCATAGTTTTCAAATTCCTTGCGAGCATCAGGCATTTCTTTGCTCCAGGATTTTTGCTTGTCATAAAGCATATCGTGCATTTCCCAAAACTTTCCCTGCTGTCCGGCGGCTTCGGCGGCACGAGCCGCATCGTAAGCGTGTTGATGCATTTGGAGCGGATACTGGCGGAAAATAACGCGTACGCGGTCACCGTAAACGGTTTTGATTTCGCGCATTGTCGGTTCAAAAAAACCGCACGAAGGACATTCAAAATCCGCAAATTCTTCGAGCGTGACCGTTGCATTCGGAGCGCCCTTTGTCCAAGCCGGTTCTGCTCCGGGCGGAGCAGTCTTCAGCGCTTTGGTATTTGAATTTGCACTTGCATTTGCATTTGAAATAACCGGACCAGGCGTGTTAGCTCTGCTGGTTTGATAAAGATAAACGGTTGCAACGATTGCGATGACCGCCACTAAACCAATGATAACAGCAGGTATAGCAGCTCCTGAAAGAAAACCAAAAGCGAAAGATTGTTTATTATTCATTCTATAATTTCTGTTAACAAGCCGTTAATTTTTATTAGGCACGAATTCTTTGCACTTTCTGACGTTTGAAGCGACTGGCTTCCATCGCTTCGATTGTTTCCTTAACTTTGGTATAAATTCCATCCGAATCTAAACCGTATTTGGCGAGCAGTAATTTGGCATCGCCGTGCGTGATGATTTTGTCCGGCACACCGATTCTCACAACTTTGACGCGATCAAGCAAGTTGTGCTGCTCAAGCAATTCGATGACGGCAGAGCCAAAACCGCCCGCTAAATAAGCTTCTTCGACCGTGACGATCAAGCGTTTGGTTTGCGCCAGCGCCAAAATCAATTCTTCATCAAGCGGTTTGACGAAACGCGCGTTGACGACTGTTGAATCAATTCCGTCCTTTTCAAGATTCTCTGCGGCGGCGAGCGCCGGATTTACCATTGAACCGAAAGCGACAATCGCTAAATCACCGCCTTCGCGCAAAATTTCAGCTTTGCCGATTTCCAGCATTTCAGGAGCGCGCTTGATATCTGCGCCAATCCCATTGCCGCGCGGGTAACGAATAGCGGCGGGCGCCGGATGTTCAATTGCGGTCAGCAGCATATCGCGCAGTTCACCTTCGTCTTTCGGAGCCATCAAAACGATGTTCGGGTAAGCGCGAAGATAGGCGATGTCCAGTAGCCCGTGGTGCGTCGGGCCGTCGCTGCCGACAATGCCGGCTCTGTCCATGGCAAACGTCACGTTCAAGTTCTGCAAACAGACATCATGAATAATTTGATCAAAAGCGCGTTGCAAAAACGTCGAATAAATCGCTGCGACGGGTTTTAAGCCTTCGCAAGCCATACCGGCGCAAAACGTCACGGCGTGCTGTTCGGCAATGCCGACATCAAAAGCGCGTTCGGGAAATTTTTCCAAAATTTTATCAACGCCCGT
>JBDTZD010000202.1:0-7887 GCA_040005335.1 Pyrinomonadaceae bacterium
GATTTGATTCAGGAAGGCAACATCGGTTTGATGAAAGCGGTTGATAAATTTGAATGGCGTCGAGGCTATAAATTTTCAACTTATGCGACATGGTGGATTCGGCAGGCAATCACGCGCGCGATTGCCGATCAAGCTCGAACCATTCGAATTCCGGTTCATATGATTGAAACAATTAATAAACTGATTCGCACCAGCCGCGCACTGGTTCAAGAGCTAGGGCGCGAGCCTTCGTCGGAAGAAATCGCCCGCAAAATGGACATTCCAGTTTCAAAAGTGCGAAAAGTGCTAAAAATCGCTCAAGAGCCAATCAGCTTGGAAACGCCGATTGGTGAAGAAGAAGATTCGCATCTCGGAGATTTTATCGAAGATCGTTCGATTTTGAATCCGTCTGATTCGGTCGTGCAATCGAATCTTCGTGAAATTACGGATGAAGTTCTTGCAACGCTGACGCCGCGCGAAGAAAAAGTCATCAAAATGCGTTTTGGACTCGGAAACACGGGAACCGAACACACGCTTGAAGAAGTCGGGCAGCATTTTGCTGTGACGCGCGAGCGCATTCGGCAGATCGAAGCTAAAGCTTTGCGAAAACTGCGCCATCCATCGCGTTCGCGCAAGCTGAAAGCGTTTTTAGAAGGCAATCAACGTTAATTGACTGCAAGCAATGTAATTTGAAAAAGGCTGGCGAGTTTTAGCTTGTCAGCCTTTTCGCTCAAAATAATGGTAATTGTTGAACAAATATTTTGGGTTATTGTTTTGGGAATCGCCGCTAGCTCAATCGCCTGGACAGTGACGCAGGAAGAAATTTTCCGCGAACCTCGGGATTTTTGCGCCGATAGATGCAATTCTTGCAACGGGTTTTTTCAACGCAAATTTTTTTATGTTTTTACTTGCGAATACTGCTTTAGTCATTGGGTCACAATCGGGCTGCTGATTTTAACCGGCTTCAAATTGTTAATTGACGATTGGCGTGGTTACATTCTGGCTTTTTTTGTGGTCGCTTGGACGGCTAACCAGTTTATGAGCCTTTACCGGCGCTTGCGTGTCGAAATCAAACACAAAAATACACTTGCCAAAGAAGTTGAAGAACGTTTGGAAGAATAAGATTTAAAAAGTTTGGCAAGTGGTATTTAGAGAGTTTATAGTTTTTTACGGATGAGTAAAAGAATAATCGAAAGTTATAGAAAGAAATTGGCAACCGAAGAAGGTTGGACTATCAAGCGCGGCGCAGAGTTGCGGATCGCGTTGTGTTACCCAAATACGCACAGTATTGGCATGGCAAATCTTGGTTTGCACACGATGTACGAGCTTTTCAACAAGATTCCCGAAGTTTCGTGCGAAAGAGTTTTCTTGCCGGACGATGCCGAAATGCGCGAATACGAAAAATCACATACAACTCTGCTTTCATTAGAATCGCAAACGCCGGTTAAAAATTTCGATGTTGTCGCCTTCTCAATTTCGTTTGAAACGGATTATCTAAACATGGCGAAAATGCTGCAAATGTCGGGAATTCCAGTCTGGGCAGCGGAGCGCAACCATTTTCATCCGCTCGTCGTGATGGGCGGCGCGGCTTCGTTTTTGAACCCCGAACCGATCGCCGATTTTACAGATATTATCGCGGTCGGCGAAGGCGAAATCTTAGCGTTCCAACTGGTTGATAAAATCCTCGAAGGCGGCGATAAAGACGAAATTCTTCTCAGTCTCGCCAGAATTGGGCGCGGCTTTTATATTCCGTCGCTTTACGAAGTTGCTTACAATCAAGATGGAACGGTTTTCGATTATCTGCCGCTGGAAGAAGGAATTCCTAAACGCATTGGACGCGCGCTCGCCGCAAACAATCCAAAAGAGGGAACGCTTCGAAGGGCAATGAAACGTGGAGAGACCGAACTGGTTGATTTTTTAATGAATCAAGATGTTTTCGCTCCTTCGACCGCCGTTTGGTCACCCGAAGCCGAAATGGGCGAGCGTCTTCTGATCGAGATTTCGCGTGGTTGCTCGCAGGGCTGTCGTTTCTGCTGGGCTGGTTATAATTATTATCCGCCGCGCGTCGTTCCAGCCAAAGATATTTTGGCGAAAGCTGCCGAATGGAGACCTAAAACCAATAAAATCGGTCTGGTTTCCACCGCCGTTTGCGATCATCCGGAAATCTCCGAGATTTTGCGCGAGCTGCGGGCGATGGAATATCGCATTTCGGTTTCAAGTCTGAGACTCGATCAAATTTCCGAAGAATTATTGGATGCCCTCGTCGAATCGCGTGACCAGCAAATCGCCGTCGCGCCGGAAACAGGTTCAGACAGAATGCGCCGCGTCATTAATAAAAATTTGACGAATGATGAAATCGTTGACATTTGCGGAGCGGTTTTCGACCGCGGAATGTTGACCATCAAACTTTATATGATGGTTGGTCTGCCGACCGAAACGCAGGAAGATTTGGACGCAATGACCGAACTGGTTACGCGCATCAAAGACCGAATGCTTTTCGCAGGCAAAAAATTTGGACGCGCCGGAAAAATTATTCCCTCGCTCAACGGTTTTGTGCCAAAGCCGAATACGCCTTTACAATGGGACGCGATTTTGGGCGAAAAAGAGCTAAAAACGCGGCTCAAATACGTTTCGAAAAATCTCTCCAGAATTCCTAACGTCGAAGTGAGGGCGATGTCGGCGCGGATTGCTCACGAACAGGCTTTGTTTTCGTCAGGAGATCGGCGGATTGGGCGGGTGATTGAAGCGGCTGCGCGGCTGCGCGGCGATTTAAACGCTGCGCTGCGCGAAACCGGCGTTGACGCAGCTTTTCACACCAGCCGCAACCGCAGTTATGAGGAATATTTGCCATGGTCAATTGTTGATTCAGGATTGTCATTTGAGTTTTTGAGGGAAGAGCATGAAAAGGCGCAAGCGGCAAAGTCAAGCAAGCCATGTCCGGCGGTGGAGAAATGTACTACTTGCGGCGTTTGTCCAACAACTTGGCTGGCAAACGCTTCTGAAGGGTTGATTCAGATTCAAAAGGTAAGGTTGTCCAAACAAGCAGCATTAGCTGCCTAAAAGATTTTACGCAGGTGTTTTACGTAAGGTCAAGATATTTTTTCGCTTAATCAGCCATCTGTGCGGCGGCTGATTCTGAAAGATTCCTCCGGCACAAAACTAAACCTAAACCCATTATCAAATAAAAAACCATCGCTACCTCGGAATCACCAAGGTTGTAATGTACTGCACCGCTCGCAAAAAAGCCGATCAGCCCGCCGAACGCACCGAGTAAAACTCCTTTGGCAAACCAGTCAGTCACCTGCTTTTGCCTCACAAATAAACTTTTACCGTAACGAAAGACTACTAGCAGCCACAAAAATAATGCGGGCAAGCCGCACTCGACCGCGATTTGCAGCGGTGTTGAGTGAAAATGTCCGGCTGGCAGAGTGCAGTTATCAAACAAACCCCACTCGCATTTGTAACGCTTAATCGAATCAATACCGACTCCAACGAGCAGATGGCGCGGCGATTTAGCAAGCAGTTCTACGCCTTCGCGCCAAACCGTCAGCCGCCATGTCGTTGAATTATCCGACGAATCAACAAAACCAGTGTTCCTAGATTGCTGAACATAAATGGCAGCTATTACGGCAAGCGGCAGAAACACTGCCAGAATCGTCAAAAAGACTCGGCGGTTTGAGCCGACGGCGACGATTGAGAGTGTTGACAGCAGAAAACCGACTTGTGAAGCACGCGTCGCGGTGAGCAATAATGCCAATCCCATTGTTACTAGACAAAAAAGCAATAATCCTCCAAGCTTCGATTTTTTTTGCGGATGAGCGATAAGCAAACCTAAAACCAGCGACATTATCAATTGAAGAACTTCGGCGTAGGTCGTGTAATGATCGTAAAATCCTGCCGAACGCCAGTTGCGTCCGCGTTGCCAGCGTTCAAATCCAAGTGCGTCTTCGGCTCTCATCGTCGCGCCCCGAGAAAGAGAATTTTTGATTTCAACATCAACATAATAATCAGGGCGGTAAAGATTGATTTTGATCGTTCCGCTTGCCGGCGTTTCGCTTTCCTGCAGCGCGTCAACCAATTGTTCGGGGATGATAAGTTTTTTACCGTTAATTTTAAGTAGCGTATCGCCTTCTCGAACTCCGGCAAAACCGAGCGCGCCGTCCGGTTTGATTCCATAAACTTGCACGCCGCGTCCAATTCCGCGTTCGACGAAAGTCCACCCAACCGTCACCATCGTAGAAAAAATCAATGCTCCGACAAGCCATCTCACCATTCGGGTTTCGCGCACATTGTTTGCGACGAGATAGGCAATTGGAAAGAGCGTCAGAACGCGCCAACGGTCAAACGATAAATCCGGCGCGTAACTAAAAAAACACGACAACAAACACCAGCCCCAAAAACCAAGCAAAGCGAAATCGAGCTTTGTGCGAAAAAACACGGGACGCGGACGGATAAAGGAGCGAATCAACCAGAGAAAAACGCCGGTAATCCAGCCGATATTGGTCACGGCAATCGAGACGGGAGCCGCCAGTGCGGTTAGCAAAACGCAGCCGAAAATAATTCGGTCGAGCCAGACCGACAAAGTGGTTTTTTCGTTTTCCGACATTCTTAACTATTTTTTATTATTTTGTTTTGAGGCACGGCTGAAAGACTATTTGAATTTCAAGGGCAAAGTCAAATTCAAACAGAAGCCTCCGTTAATTAACCTTTTTGGCTGATAACTGTTAAAATTTAACAAATTTACCGATCGGAGAAATTTGCGATGTCGGAACAAACTGAAATGCGATTTACGGGCGTGGTTGACCATTTGGCGGTTAAGTGCGAAGACTTGACGGCGGATGTCGAGGCTTACAAACAACTAGGCTTTACGGTTGAAACGATGTACGAAGATTGGGCGATGATGCGCGATTCAAAAGGCTTTGGGATTGCTCTCTTGCCGCCCGCTTCAAAACATCCGCCGCATATTGCGCTGCGCGTCGAAACTCTTGAAGAACTGCAAACAGCCGCCGAGCGGGAAAAACGCCCGATTAAAGAGCACCGCGACCGCACTTCGTCATTTTACACCAAAGGAGTCGGCGGCAACATTGTCGAACTGATTTATTATCCAGCGGACTTTGCAGAATAAAATCACTTTTGCAAATCCTGTTCAGTATTCGTTTGAATTTTACGCGTAAACATACTTTGCTCGTCGGTAATGTGGTTATCGCCGGTTTGCTGATAACCGCAAACACGGTTTCTGCCCGTTTGTTTGGCATGATAAAGGGCGGCATCCGCCATTTCAACGAGTTGGATCGGATCGCGCGAATCAATGGGAAACGAAGCCACGCCAATACTGATGGTGACATGATGTTTGTCGGGGAAATCTTCACCGAGCTGGCGCGTCACGGTAAATTCAAATTGTTCGATTGTTTTGCGGATTCGTTCGGCTGCAATCAACCCTTGCCGCAAATCGGCGTCGAGTAGAAAAATCGCAAATTCTTCGCCGCCGAAACGCGAGGCGACATCCCCGGCGCGCAAAGTGTTAATAATGCAATTGCTGGCTTCTTCCAGCGTTTTGCTGCCAGTGACGTGACCATAGGTGTCATTAACGCGCTTAAAATAATCTAAATCAAGCATCAACACGCAAAATGGCATATCATCCATTGTTGCTTTTCCGGCTTCGCGCCGCAGTTCAAAGAAAAATGAACGGCTCGACAATAATCCGGTCAATTCGTCGTGCGCGAGCAGCCGGTAAATCTGCATTTGAAATTCGCGGTCAATGTCGTCGAGCATTTCAAAGCGCAGGAGCTGGTTACCGATGCCTATTTTATCACCCGATTGCAGAACAGCTTCTCTAACCAGTTCGCCGTTGAGCAAAGTGCCGTTTTTTGATTGTAAATCGCGCAGGTGATAACTTGCTTCGTTTGTTTGCTCGTCTCTTCGGGTCGTAATTTGCGCGTGAAGCCGTGATGTTCGGGAATCGTTAATACGCACGTCGGCTTCGAGAGCGCGTCCTATCATCACGATTTCGCGTTCGAGCGGAATTGGAACAGCCATTAGTTCGCCATTCAGAAAGACCAGCACCGGATGTAGTTCGCGTCGGTTACCGCCTGTCACCGTATTTATTGGGGTGTGATTTTTGCCCGTCAAATCTTAGCCTTCAGATTTCAATTAAAATATGATTAAATTCGCCGTGAGTGAAAAGAAGATATATGCCGGTTTTGCAAATTTTTCAAGTTTGCAGGAAGACATTATACCTTATCGGCAGTTTGCGCATAAAATTTGAATCTTTATTCTGAATATGCCTGAAAACGTTTGGAAAGCGCGTACGAAACAAGATTTGATGATCGAAGTTTGGGAAGCGCTGGATTGTGAATCGGTTGGAAGGGAGGAAATCGAGGCGATTGAAACGGCAATTGCCGACCGATTCGGCGCAGGCGCAGTCGAAAGCCCGATGAAAACCGCGCGTCTCTTAGCCGACGAAGGAGCGGAACTGCGGCACTCTGAAATTATGGAACTCGATGTCGAACGCCGGACTTCTGACGCTCGCGCCCCTGAATTTCGCAATCTCATCAAATTTTCCGATTTCAAACAAGCCGAAACCACTTTTAAAAATCTCGAAAATCTGCGTCAGAAATACTTGCGCGATAATGATAAAGAAGGATTGCGCCGTCTCCGCTCAAAAGCGCAGCAAGGACGCGAACGGGCTGCTATGATTGGGAAAAACCAAAAGGTAAAAGAGGCTAAACGCGAGGAAAAAAATGAAATTGCCGAATGGTTTAGAGTTTGGCTGGAAACACCCGAGATTTTTACTGCCTGGGTCAACCTAAGAAAAAAATCCGCCGATTTTCAAAACCGTTTCGTGAAACATGAAAATTAACTCAAAAAAGAATTAGGAAATCAAAATTTATGGAAATCTATCAAGAACTGCTCGAAACGAGTCTGACGGAAAAACGCGGACTAACTTTTTTTCTTCAGGGACAGACAATTAGCGGAATCGTAGTTGAAATTCTCGCAGACAAAAAAGCCGTAGTTTTACAAAGCCAAATGTATAGCCGAATTATTGTCAGGCTGGAAAACGTGGCTGCGGTTGCTATTGGCTAAATTTGCTATTGTTAAAGACGTGAAAGCAGTTTTTCAGGATAATTTGCAGCGCGAACTTGAAACGGCGATTAATCTTGCCCGTCAAGCGGGACAGGCAATCATGGACTTTTACAATACTTCGTTTATCGTCGAAGAAAAACTAGGGCTGGACAACTTTGTCGAACCTGTCACTGAAGCCGACCGTCAGGCCAGCCGGATTATTGTCGGCGGTTTAGAAGCTCGGTTTCCCGATGACGGAATTTTATCCGAAGAAGAAGCAGATGACCGAACGAGACTAAACAAAAACCGCGTCTGGATGATTGACCCGATTGACGGCACCAGCGGTTTCGTCAACCGCCAGGGCGATTTCGCGGTGCAGATTGGTTTGGCAATTAAGGGTGAGGCAGTGCTTGGCGTAGTTTACGAGCCTTTGACCGAAAAATTATTTTGGGCGATTAAAGGCGCGGGAACATGGGTCGAATTACCTGACAAACAACCGCAAAGATTAAAGGTCTCTGACAAAACTGATTTTCAAACGATGATTTTGGCGGCAAGTCGCTCACACCGCTCGCCTCGGATGGACAAGCTAGTTAAAACGTTCGGTTTCAGAAAAGAGATCAAACGCGGCTCGGTTGGTGTTAAAGTCGGGCTTCTCGCGCAGCGGGAATGTGATATTTACATTCACCTCTCGCCCCGCACAAAACAATGGGATACTTGCGCTCCGCAAATTATTTTAGAAGAAGCGGGCGGGAAAATGACGGATTTATTCGGCGGTTCGATTATTTACAACACTACAAATGTGCAGAATTACAACGGCGTGATTTCGTCAAACGGAGTTTCACACGA
>JBDTZD010000341.1:0-2363 GCA_040005335.1 Pyrinomonadaceae bacterium
ACTTCAGCCATTTTCTTACTCCAATTTTTGAGAGGCATTTTTGTTGAAGCAATTCTACAAAAACTTGCAGTGAATTACGAGTTAAGCTTTCCAGGCGAGCCATAAAACGATGATGGAGCGTATTGTCCAAGCAACGGTGCGAATCCAGTTGGTTTTGACAAGCATGCGGTGCGTGTCCACATCAAAACCTTGTGCCAATTTTTCGTGAAGAGGGACTTGCAGAAAAAACGTGGAAGCCCAAACAACTATGACCAAAATCAATCCAAGCCACAAAAGCCAATTGTCTGAATTCAGCGGCGGATAAAAAATAATTAATCCGGCTGTAACGGCTTCGGCAATCATCAGCGGGGCTACAATGTAAGTGATCCAGTTCATATGAGCTTCGTGAAACTCTCGGTAACGCGCATCGCCGACAAATTGAAAAAGCGGGTAATGGACAATTTGCACGAGCCAAATGATACCCGTCAGAGCGAGCGTCGTCGCTAGTTGAGTAAAAAGCAAGATTTTTTCCACGGCAATTTCAAAATATAAGGAAAGTTGATGGATTGAGATTTCCGTCAGATTAACAAACAAAGTTGTAAAGATAAAAGAGTCGTTGCCCGTGTCAGCAACGACTCTTTTCCTAACCCCTTGCTCGTTTCTTACTCGCCTCAGGCTGGAAACAATTTCTGCCGGAGCGTTATCGAGGATTGTATTTCGTTTATTAAACTCTTCAATCCTGCTGTTCCCTATCATTCGCCCAACGCAAATCGTTTCGTGTCTTTCAGCGAACATTGCTCACCTAAGATGAGCGGTTTGTGCGATTTCGATACTATAAAATCCGCTCACGTCTGTCAAGTTGTTATTGCAAATTTTGAATAAATTTGTTTATGAGCGGTTTTGTTGTGCGGATTGAACGTTTTAGGTAGAATAAAAACAGCAATGCTGATCGCTCTTGAAAATTAATATCTTGATGTCTGAAATAAAAAGCCTTACAACTAAAGAAGTCGCCCGTTTATGCCGCGTTAGCGATGCCACGGTCAAACGCTGGGAAGAAGCCGGAATTCTCAAATCCGAACGCACAAGCGGCGGGCATCGGCGTTTTCGCGTCGAAGAAATCGCGCGTTTCCAGCGCGAAATGAATCTAGGGTTGAAAACATGCCACAGCGATGATTCGGTAACGAGAGTTGCGACGCGTCGCCGACCATCCAGAAATCTTTCGTCTTCGTCGCTTTTCCATTCGCTAATTGGTGGACGCGAAGAGGAAACCGCCGATATTTTGATCAGTTCTTTTTTAAATGGTGAAAAGTTACCGCAGCTTTTTGATGGGATCGTAACCGATGCTATGTGCCGAATCGGAGATTTATGGATGAATGGAGAGTTAACTGTCGCTCAAGAACATCTTGCCTCTCGGACGGTGATGAACGCAGTACAAAAACTTCGCGCGGTGATTCCAGTCCCGGAAATGTCCGGGAATCTGGCGTTTGCTGCCGCCATTGAAAGCGATTTGCACGAATTGCCAACCCAGCTCTGCCAAGTAATTTTGGAAAGTCTGGGTTGGGAGGTTTTGAATTTTGGAGCAAATACTCCTTTGTACTCTCTGATCGAAGAAGTTTTGCAGCATACTCCGGAATTAGTTTGCATTTCTGCGACAATGATTCCAGACCTCGAACGAGCGGCTCGCGATTACAAAGATTTTCGCACAGAATCTGCAAAACATGATGTTTCACTTGTCCTCGGCGGGCGGGCGTTCAAAGATGAACGCATTCGGCGGCGTTTCCCGGCGGATTTTCACGCCGAAAATTTCTCTCAGCTGTCAGATTTTGCCAATGTTGTTGCGGCTAAATAATGAAAAACTGAAAACTGAAAACTGAAAATGTGAGGCGCTTAATCGCATCCTTTTGTTAAAAGGACGTTTGTTGTCTAAAATGTAAACGTTCTAAAACAAATTTGTTTTCAGTTTTTCATTAAAATATGCGTTGGTCACAATTTTTTGTTCCTACCTTAAGAGAAGAGCCGGCTGATGCCGAAGTCGTTTCACACAAACTTTTATTACGAGCCGGGATGATTCGCCAGCTTGCTGCCGGAATTTATTCGTATTTACCATTAGCAAAACGCTCGCTCAATAAAATCGAAGCCATTATTCGCGAAGAGATGGAGACAATCGGCGGACAGGAGTTTTTTCTGCCCGCGCTTAATCCGCGCGAAATTTGGGAGGAATCCGGGCGGTGGTCGGTGATGGGCGACAATATGTTTCGGCTCAAAGACCGCAAGGGCGCAGATCTTTGTCTCGCGATGACGCATGAAGAGGTTTTTACTTCGATTGCCCGCAATGAGCTGCGTTCGTACAAGCAACTGCCGCAAGTCTGGTATCAAATTCAAAC
>JBDTZD010000259.1:0-7867 GCA_040005335.1 Pyrinomonadaceae bacterium
CAATGCGCAAAACGTTGCAGGACGCACGGCTTTATTAAACGCGGCAGAGGCAAAAAATACGGATGTTGTTAAACTTTTACTGGGTGCGGGCGCAAATCCGAATGTTCAAGACAACAAAGGCGAAACGGCAATGACACTCTCATCGAATTCGGATGAAATCAAATTATTGCTTGTTTCATACGGCGTGCCAGAAAAGTAGAAAGTAACAGGCAAAGGACGAAAGTTGGAAACAAAGCTTCCGAATTTTACTTTTCACCTTCTACTTTTGCCTCGCAATCATTTCCGCCGCCATTTTGCCCGACAGCATGACTAGCGGCATTCCGCCGCCGGGATGCGTGGCGCCGCCTGCGAAAAACAGATTTTTAACGTCGCGCGATTGGTTCGGTGGGCGCAGAAAAGCTGAGAGAATACCGTTTGATGACACGCCGTAGATTGAACCGTGATTGGCACGATATTTTGTTTCAAAATCGGCGGGCGTAATGATTTGCTCAAACTCAATCGAATCTTCTAAATCCTGTAAGCCAAAACTTTCGAGTTTTTTGATAACTAGGTTTCGGTATGGTTTGGCTTCCGTTTGCCAATCGGTTTGCGAACTTGTGTAAGGCGCATTGACTAAAACAAACAGATTTTCGCAATTTTCTGGCGACTGAGTTTTGTCCGTTCTGGAAGTGGCGCAAACATAAACGGTCGGATTTTTAGCGGGGCGTTTTTCTTTGAAAAGCGCATCGAATTCGGCACGATAATCGTCCGAGAAAAAAATGTTGTGGTGAGCGAGGCTTGGAAACTCCTTTTTCGTTCCCAGTAAAAGCACAAAACCGCTGCACGAAGGCTCGATTTTATCGAGTTTTTTATCTGAAAATGATTGACGCGAATCCTCCTGGATTAAATTGCGGTAAGTTTCCACAGCATCCGAATTTGCAACGATGAAATCGCAGTCAATGATTTCACCGTTTTTTAATCGAACCCCAGCCGCACATTTACTTTCGACTAAAATTTGTTCGACATCCGCATTTGTCCGAATTTCAACGCCGAGTTCAATTGCTAATTTAGCCAACGCTTGGGGGATTTGATAAATTCCGCCGCGCACATACCATGCTCCCAAACCAAATTCGACAAACGGAATGAGGGCAAAAGTCGCCGGAACTTGGTATGGAGATGAACCGTTATAAGTCGCAAAACGATTAAAAAGCTGCTGCAGTTTTGGCGATTTGAAATAACGTCGAACGTGTGAATCGAGTGTTCTGAGAGATGAAATGGCAAGCAAATCCCGTGCGTATTTCGGACGCAGCAGCTTTGGCAAATCATTAAGGGCGTGAGCGAGAAAAGTTTTTTCGGCAATTTCATATTTACGGCGCGAATCGGCGAGAAAGCGATGAAACCCGGCGACATCGCGCGGCTCTATTTTAGCGATTTCGCGAGCCGTTCTTTCAAGATTTTGCGAAGCGTCAAAAATGCTTCCGTCAGACCAGAAATACCGGCAAATCGGGTCTAGATTCACAAGTTCGAGATAATCTTCTATCTTGCGATTTGCAGCTTTGAACAATTCTTCCAAAACGTGCGGCATTGTCAAAAGGCTGGCGCCCGTGTCGAAAGAATAGCCGTTTGATCGGACGAAATTGACTTTACCGCCAACCAAATCGTTCTTCTCTAAAATCGTAACCGCGAAACCGTTTGCTGCCAAACGGATTGCAGCCGAAAGCCCGCCCAACCCCGCGCCGATAATAACGACCTTTTTAGTCATTTAATAATCCGGCGAGCGGATTGCGCCCGTTCCAATTGCCTTCGGATGCAATGGGCGTAAAACGCGCAAACAAGTCTTCCGAGTACCATTTTTCTTGTCTGGTTAGTTTAACAACCTCGCGATGAACCGGGCTTTTATAAGCGAAATTTTGGACATCATCTTCACTCTGCCAAAGACTAAAGGTTGCTTGACGAACAAACGGCGCTTCACCAATTCCGATTGACGCAATCAGATTTCGGGCGGCGCTGAGTTCTCGGCTGGTTGATGGAACAAAAGACCAAAAACGGTGTAGTTTATTCCAATGAATTTTCGCTCTGGTTAATACGGCAACCGGCGCGTCCGCTTTTTTTTCTGCCAATGAAGGAAAAGGATTTGTGCCCGACCAAAGCCCGTGCGCCCTTGTCGGCAACATTTTAACCGTCCAAATTTCGTCCGCCCGGCGGCGATATTTTTGCATTAGTTTTGATTTGTCAAAAAAATCGTCAGCGGCTTCGGGTGTTTCCCAAACCGCCAGTAAACCGTAACGCGACCAATTCGGATTGAGACTAAAACCGCCGCCGTTGCCGGTGCCAAGCAATTTCCAAAACTGTAAACCTGATGTTTTCCCGAGATCAAAATTAGCCAAACCCATTTGTGCAAACGCCCATACTTTGGCTGAGACCGAAGAATAACCAAAAAGCGTGAGAGTTGTGAGCGGTGGCGGCTTGACGTTGACATCCCTGCTTATTTGCTTCATTGAAGGCTCTTAAAGTCCGTGTAAAAACCGTTGAATTCTTTCAAGGGCAATTTCGATTTGTTCGTAAGATTTGCAATAAGCGATGCGAATATGACCATCGCCGCCCGCCCCGAAAGCCGTCCCGGGAACCACCGCAACTTGTTCTTCCATCAGCAACCGCTCGGCAAATTCATTTGCGCTCAAACCCGTTCCGGCAATTGACGGAAAAGCGTAAAATGCGCCGCGAGGCTCGAAACACGGCAAATTCATTGCTTGGAGTGCCGACAAAACCAGCTTTCGCCGCCGGTCGTATTCTGTTCGCATTTGCAGGACAAATTCCTCGCCGAGAGAGAGCGCGGCGAGCGCGGTATATTGTGAAATTGTCGGCGCTGACATAACTGCATATTGATGAACTTTGTTAAATGCTGCGAGCAAATCTTTGTCGGCACAAATATAACCGACGCGCCACCCCGTCATCGCATAATCTTTCGAAAATCCGCCGAGCAAAACAGTCCGTCTCTTGGCTCCCGGCAAGGCGGGAAAACAAACGTGCTCGACGCCGTAAACAAGGCGGTCATAAATTTCGTCGCTGATAATGAGCAAATCGTGTTTTTCAGCAAGCACGGCAATTTTAATCGCATTCTCCCTCGACAAAACTGCGCCAGTGGGATTATTTGGAAACCCTAGGAAAATTGCTTTGGTTTTCCGTGTAATAAGCGGTTCTATTTCTTCCGCCGTAATTTCAAAATTATTTTCAGCGCGACACGCCGCGATGACGGGCGTGCCGCCAGCGAAAATGATTTCGGGCGTATAAGCCACAAAACATGGTTGCGGAACAATGATTTCGTCCGCTTCGTCGCAAATTGCCGTGAACAGGCAAACCAGCGCTTCGCTGACTCCGACGGTGATTAAAATTTCGTTTTGGGGCTCATAACCAACTCCATAAAGTTGATAGAGGTGTTCGGCTAATTTGACGCGGAGTTCGAGCAGACCGGAATTTGCCGTGTAACCAATAGTTTTTTCATAAACAGCGGCGAAACCGGCGCGGGCAATAGGAGCAGGGGTGGCAAAATCCGGTTCGCCGACTCCGAGCGAGATAACATCGGGCATTGCCGCGGCGATTCCAAAAAAACGGTGTAGTCCCGAAATTGGAACTTGATTAAGGCGCCTGGAAATAAAACGGTTATTGTTAGAAAGTTTCAGAGTCATTTATAATTTTGACCGAGTTTTTAATAAAAACATCTTAATGCTAAGATGCCTTGCAAGATTTTGGCATAGTCGTTTAAAAAACTAAAATTGCTTTCTTTCTAATCGAATTATGAAAATTTGCCCAACCTGTCAAACCGAATTTATTGACACCTCAATGCGATTTTGCACTAAGGACGGTACTCCGCTGATTACTTTTACTCCGCCTGTGGTAGAAGAACCGCTGATTTCGACGCCAATACCAACACCAACGCCGGAACCACCTTCACTGGATGCGACTTTAAGCGATATTCCTATGCCGCATAACCGGTTCACCGAGGAACCAACTTTTGATCCGGCTGTCCGTCTAGACCCTGACTCTGATTTTGACTCAAATTTTCCGGCAGCCGAAGAAAGCAATGAATTTAATGTTCAGGTTGATGAACCTCAGCAAATCACCCCTGTGACGCCAGCTCCAATTCCGGCAACAATAACGCCGGACGTCGCCCCAGAGGTTGCGATAACGCCGCCCACCGCACCGCCAAAACGTAAATCAAACGTAGCTTTGTTTGCTATTTTAGGAATTTTGGGATTACTCGGACTGCTCGGAATTGTTGGAGCAGCGGGAGCTTACTGGTACTTTTCATCCAACAAACAAGTAGCCGTTGCTAACAACAACGCTAATACTGAAAACGTTAACGACGTTTCGTCAAATGACAATTCCGACAATTTAAACGACAACAACAACTCGGCTGACACGAACACAAACGATAACCAAAATGTTGATGCCAATCAGGATGCTAACCTTGATACCAACCTCAATATAAACGGAATTGCGGGTATAAACGCTAACACCCGACCTTCGCCGACTCCGCGTTCCTCGCCCTCGCCGTCACCCAGAAACACTAACCGCAATGCCAACCAAGTCATCGAGATTGAGCCGTCGCAGCCAAGTCCGACTCCGGATCGCCAAACACCCACACCGCCTCAAATTCCGCAAGGTAGTAAAACTGTGGCTGGCGGCGTAGTCAACGGCAGAGCTACGAGTTTGCCGAAACCGCCGTATCCAGCGGCGGCTCGCGCCGTTCGCGCCGAAGGACAAGTAAACGTGCAGGTTTTGATTGATGAAAATGGCAATGTTGTCTCGGCTTCGGCGATTTCCGGGAATCCGCTTTTGCGCCAAGCGGCGGCTCAGGCGGCGCGACAAGCTAAGTTTTCGCGGACGGTGATTTCCGGTCAACCCGTCAAGGTTTCGGGCGTGATTATCTACAATTTTACGATGAACTAATAAACATCAGGCTTGCAGTAATCTTTTGAGTTCATCAAGTCTGGTTTCGGGTGCGCCGAATGTGGCGCGGTAATCGGCTTGGCTGCGGCGGATAACTTGAAACGCTTCCTCACGTCCGTAAACGTCAGTGATTTCAACATAACGCTCACGTTCAGTGGGCAGTTGTTTGTAAGTTAAAAAATAGTGACGAAGGCGTTCAATTTGCCCGGGCGGACAATCAGCAATGTCTTCGAGATTTCCAAAGGTTACATCGTCGTACAAAACCGCGATGATTTTATCGTCCGCCTCGTTTTTGTCAATCATTCGCAGCCCGCCGATAGGCTTGGCTTTGAGCAGAAAATTGCCGTGCGCCATCGTCGTTTCAGTCAGAACACAGATATCAAGCGGGTCTCCGTCGCCCGTAATTCCGGTTCTGCCGGTTTTCTCCATACAAAACTCGGCAATGGAATCACCGCAAAAGGTCTGCGGAACAAAACCGTAGGGCAGCGGGCAAAGCGAGGAAAAACGCTGCGGACGATCAATCCTGAGGCGTCCCGAAGGTTTATCCAGCTCGTATTTAATATTGTCATTAGGGACAATTTCGATAAAAACATTAACCAGAGTCGGCGCATTATCGCCTGCCGAAACGCCGTGCCAAGGATGCGCTTGAAACATTAATGAAAATAAACTGCTCAAATCTGCAGGGTTTTTGTTCATAAAACAACTTCGAAGATGCTGCGGCGAACAATGCCAAACAAAATCTTCATTCTTTCTTTAGTTTTCTCACAAAATTGTTAAAATTGCGGTTTGTTCAATTATGCTGTCAATGACATTATTATGTCGAACGGCAAAAATGCGCGAATCGAATAAATGCTGACTTTGCTCAAAATCAACAACATTGCCTTGATTGACAATCTCGAACTGGAGTTTGCGGCGGGCTTAAACCTCTTGACCGGCGAAACCGGATCGGGAAAATCCATTATCGTTGATTCTTTGGGAGCATTAACGGGCGAGCGTCTTTCCGCCGACATGATCAAAGAAGGGACAGGCAATGCCCGCATCGAAGGTCTCTTTTCGGTTCAGCCAACCGCCGAACTCGTCCAAATTTTTGACGAAGCCGGAATTGACGTTGATGAAACGGATGTAGCAGAACTGATTGTCCGCCGCGAATTGTCTGCTGCGGGCAAGAACCGCATTTTTATTAATAACCAGCTGGTAACACAAGCCTTTTTAAAAAGAATCGGCAGCTTTTTAGTTGACATTCACGGGCAAGGCGAACAGCAAGCCCTTTTTGACCCGCGCACGCATCTGGAAATGCTCGACGAATACGCTAGCGTCCAGGATTTGCGCCGCGCAATGGCTGAAAAATATCGCGGCTGGCAGAGCGTATTGCGCGAACTTGAAGCGCTCCGATTAGACGAAACGCAAAAGCTCCAATTAATTGATATTTTAGGCTTTCAAGTTGATGAACTTAAAAAAGCCAATCTCCAGATGGGCGAAGACGAAGAACTTGAACAGGAACGCCGCCGTTTAATGAACGTCGAAAAGCTTTCGGCGCTCAGCGAAGAGTCTTACACGCTGCTTTACGAATCAAGCGAAGCCGTTATTTCCGGTCTCGCCCAAGTCGCGAAAAACGTTTATGAGCTGGCCACCTATGAAACGAGTTTTGGCGAGTACACGGAAACTTTAGACTCGACAAGCGCGATTCTCGAAGATTTGGCAATAACATTACGCTCGTTTCGCAGCGGGCTGGAATATTCGCCCGAACGGTTAGCGGAAATCGAAATCCGTCTGGCGGAAATTTCGCGTCTCAGACGCAAATACGGCGGCTCGCTTGAAACAGCTTTAGCGCATCTCGCTGAATCAGAAGAACGCCTTTCGCGAATCGAATCAGCCGAATTGCGTGAAACGGAATTACGCGCCCGGGCAAGTTCCGCGCGTCTGGATTATTTGCAAATCGCGCATAAAATTCACGACCAGAGAGTTTCTGCGGCTCAAAATTATTCCGCAGCTGTCGAAGCCGCGCTCAAAGATGTGGCGCTCGAACGCGCCCGCTTTGAGGTGCGGATTAATGCGCCTTCGGACGAAGATTTATCAAACGACGCGTTAAGTAAGCAGCTTTCGGCAAAAGGGTTTGACGCGGTTGAATTTTATTTTTCGGCTAATGTTGGCGAGAGCTTAAAACCGATTGCCCGCGTTGCTTCGGGCGGTGAAGCTTCGCGCCTTATGCTCGTTTTAAAAACTACCGGAAAACTCATCGAAAGCCCGAAAACAGCCGTTTTTGACGAAATTGATGTCGGCATATCGGGGCGCGTTGCCGAAGCCGTCGGGCGCAAACTGAAACAGCTTGCCGAATATCATCAAGTCCTCTGCGTGACGCATCAGCCGCAGGTTGCAGCCCTCGCCGATTCGCATTTTGTAGTTAACAAAGAAATGTCAGGGACGCGCACCACCATTGAAGTTATAAAATTAAATAAAAACGCCCGCGTCGAAGAATTAGCCAGAATGTTGACGGGCGCGACCATCACCGAAACTGCCCGCAAACACGCCAAAGAAATGCTCAAAGCCGCGGCTTGAATTAAAAGATAAATGCTTTTTATCGGCAAAATATCTGCATAAAAATAAATATGCAAATTAGGGTTGATAAAATTGACGATTGATTTTTATTGAATTCATTTTCCATTAGCCGTATATTGTAATTGGCAGAATCAGCTTAACATTCACTTTTTGAAGTAGTTAAACAACACTCACAAATAGTTCTATAACTATCGTCTGCGTCACTCTTTTCTCATTCTGCGCCTCAAATAATCGGCACTCAAAATCAATTTAATGCCTAAACAAACAATGGAGAACAAATGAAAGTTACATTTACCGCTCGCCCTCAAAGACAAGCGCGTTTCTTGTTAGCCTGCTTGATAATAATAACGACATCTCTCGTTGTTCCGCAGATAGGTAAATC
>JBDTZD010000375.1:0-2350 GCA_040005335.1 Pyrinomonadaceae bacterium
AATTACCCTTAAGCATTTTAATCCGAGTTTTTAGTCATAGGCGGCATAAGCCTATTTATCCAAATGTTTAGCTAATACCAAGATAGTTAAGTCTAATTGTGAACGACTACTTATTCTTTAAAGTTTATCACCACATTCAATTCGATAGTCTTTTGTTCATTCATGGTTTTGTTAGTTTTGCTAAATTAAAGCGTTTGCAATGAGCAATTCGGCGTTTAGAATAGCCGCGCCAGCCGCCCCGCGAATTGTGTTGTGACTTAAAGCAACAAACTTCCAATCAAAAACGCTGTCAGGCATAATTCGACCGATTATTGTAGCCATTCCGTTTCCTGAATCACGATCAAGTCGTGGCTGGGGACGATCTCTTTCTTCGCGAACCACTATTACCGGATTGGGCGCGGAGTAAAGTTTTAGCTCTTGCGGCAAAGCTGAAAAATCTCGTAAAACAGTTTTAATTTCTTCGACATCAGTTTTTTGTTTTAATTTGACGCGAATGCAAGCCGTATGACCGTCAACGACGTTGACTCGATTGCATTGTGCGCTAATTCGGAACGGCGCGTTTTCAATTTTTTCGCCGTTTAGTTCGCCTAAAATCTTCAGCGTTTCGGCTTCGAGCTTTTCTTCCTCGCTCGCGATGAACGGAATTATATTATCGGTAATATCGAGCGAAGCGACGCCCGGATAACCCGCGCCGGAAATTGCTTGCAATGTTGTAACGATGACCGCTTCAACGCCAAAATTTTTCTCTAAAACATAAAGCGGAGGCGCGACTACGATTGCCGCGCAGTTTGGATTCGTGACGATAAACCCACGGTCAAATCCGCGTTTGCGTTTTTGAGTTTCAATCAAACTTAGATGCGCGGCGTTAATTTCGGGGAAAAGAAGCGGCACGTCGGTCTCCATCCGAAACGCCGACGAATTGCTGATGACAGGATAACCTGCCTTGGCAAAACTCAGCTCGGCTTCATATGCCGCGTCAGAGGGTAAACTCGAAAACACGATGTCGCAATCAAGTGGCGGCTCAATTGCCGTGACAACAATCTTTTTGACATTTTCCGGCATCGGCACGGGCAATTTCCAGTTTGTCGCTTCCGCATAGAGTTTGCCCGCCGAGCGATCCGAAGCCGCCAGCGCCGTCACTTCAAATTGCGGATGATTCTCTAATAACTGAACAAAACGCTGCCCGACTGTTCCGGTTGCCCCCAAAATTCCTACTCTAATTTTCATAAGCTTTTCAAACCTGATTTGATTCTTTGTACGCCTTCCGCCAGAGTTTCCTCGTTTGAACAAAATGAAATTCGCAAAAAGCCTCGCGATTCTTCGCCGAAAGCAACGCCCGGAACTGTAATTACTTTGTGTTCAAGCAGTTTTTCCGCAATCTTTAAATCATCTCCGTATTGGCGCACGTCAACCATCGTGTAAAATGCGCCGTCTGGCGAAATCGCTCTTAGATTCAGCTCTTTTTCGATCAACGGCAAAAAGAAGTCGCGACGCGCTTTATAAATTTGGCGTGCCGTTTCAACTGCCAGCTGAGCTTCGCCAGACCACGCTTTGAGAGCCGCTTTTTGCGAGATGGTGGAAGCGCAAACCGTCAAATAACCATGAATAATGTTTTCAGCGCGCATCAACTCTTTAACCCCGCTGCAAACCCAACCTAACCGCCAACCTGTCATGCTCATTGATTTTGAAAGTCCCGAAACAATAACTGTTCGCTCATAAAAATCTGAAATCGAAGCCGGACGCGTTTCGCCAAAATATAAATCCCGATAAATCTCGTCTGAAATGACAAACGCGCCAGTGTCTTTCAGACAATCGGCAATCGCTCGCAAATCGTTTTCAGTAAAAATTTTTCCGGTTGGATTTGACGGCGAAACAATCACGACAGCTTTCGTGCGAGCGGTAATTTTTGACTTAAATTCGTCCAATTCAAAACCAAAATCATTTTCCTGCGGCAATTTGAAAGTTACCGGAATGCCGCCAGCCAGCCGGATCACGTTTGGGTAGGCAGCAAAAACTGGATCCGGGATTAAAACTTCATCGCCGTCGTCAACAATAGAGAGCATCGCGCCCGTCATCGCTTCCTGCGAGCCGCACGTTACGACGACTTCGTTTGGCGTCAGATTCAAGTTTGGATAATCAGCAGCGATTTTTTCGCGCAAGCTCAATAATCCGGCATGGCTCGTATAACCGTTTTGTTCTGCGAGCGAGACGCGCGCAGCCTCGTCGCGAATAAACTGCGGCGTCGGCAAATCCGGTTCTCCCAGCCCAAAATTGATGCTGCCAGGCTGTGCTTTCTCAAAAATCTGCCGAATCAAAGTTGTCTGCACACTCTGCAAACGGCGCGGTAATT
>JBDTZD010000239.1:0-7811 GCA_040005335.1 Pyrinomonadaceae bacterium
ATAGGCTTATGCCGCCTATGACTAAAAACTCGGATTAAAATGCTTAAGGGTAATTGTGAACGACTACTTATCTAAAATTATCTTACCTGCTGATACTCAAGAGGCTGCGCTTTTTTTGGCTTTTCCTCCTCATTTTGGCTTTATACGATTTTTATATTTATTTTCAAACAAAAAATGTCTCTGAATTATTTATTGCGCTTTTGCCTTTTGCCATTTTAGTTCCATTCGAAACTTAGAAGCGCCTGTCAATAATTTACCGCTCAGAAGTAAAGCAAAATTACTTTATACGGCGTGTCTTAACTATAAATATTTCCAACTAAGGAAAATTCGAGCAGTCAAGGGAGCGAATATGAGGAACGAAAATAAAAAGTTGGCTTTTCTCTTACTTTTTTCTTTTTTAATAGGAAATACCGCAAATTGCAGTTTTTTCAGGCAACAGACCAGCGGCTCGAATCAATCAGAATCAATAAATTCGCCGCGCTCTTCTCCGAACCCAAATTCTCCCCAGATGCCCTCGCTAGAGAAAAGCGCTGATCCGATTATGTTTGAGAGTATGGATTTACGCGAAGTAATCAAAGCTTTTAAAGAAAAACTCGGTGAGCAGATTTCGATTACGAAAATGATTATTGAGCGCGATACGGTAACAATTTCTGTTAAGAGCGGGCAAGATGTCGGCGAATTTCAATATGCCAACAAGGCGGTGACGAAATTGAGCGCGGCTAACCGGCTTTTGCCAGAGCCAAAAGTCGAGACGGCGTTTTTTGATTCATCGTTACAATCAAACGAGCCGATTAAGATTTTGACCGTTCCCGAATCCTTCGAGATTGACGAAATCCCCTTGATAATGTTGCCCCAAGTTGTCAAGTTAGCAACCAAGCAACTCTGGATTGACGGCGCAAAAGTCGAAAAGATTGTAATCGAGGGGCACCCGGAAGCTTGGGCTATCACGGTTCGCGGAACGCAAAACAAAGTTGAGCATCACTTTGCTGTAACAACCGCTTCGATCGGCAATAATGATGGAGGGTATGTTACTTCGCTGACTATCCATTATCTTTCAAACGCCAAAGATTTGCAGAAAAAAATTGGCGAAATCAAGGAAAATGTCGGCGGAAGATTGCGACTGCTTGAACTAAGGATTAGTAGCAGATCTATTGAGCTCACGGCGCAAGATCCAAATAAACCGGCCGAGTTTAACCAATTTACCTTTTTTAACGACGGGACAAAATGGAATCCGCGCCCGGTTAGCGATTCAGAGTTGCGCCATCGTTTAGAGGCGGCAAAGTTAATGCATCCCAACGCAAAAGTCGGCAGTCTCGAAGATGCGCTTTTTGACATTGACGACATAGACTTAAATCACTTTTCAGAGATGGTTGAAATCACGTTAAACAAATTGCGGCTGGAGAAAAGCAAAGTTACTGGAATTAATATTTTTCCCGATTGGGATAGAAGAGTAATCGGCGAGCAGATGAAATGGAGGGTCGGTGTGGACGCCGACAGCAATCGCAAAAGCGGAACCGCGTTTTTTGATATGAAAGGTCATCTGCTTGAAATTAAAGAAAATTAATAGCCATTTTTTGCAATTTTTGTATATTGGAAAGTATGGCGAAATATTAAAACTCTCAAGGCTCTCAATGAAAATGTGAATTATAGTTTTTCAGAAGACAAAATAAGAGCCGTTGGCGCTTCATGGAATAGTAATGCAGATTGGTCAATGGTATTAAAAGCACAAGAAATAAGTGGGTTTATTTTGTTGTTCACCAGCCAAATGACTTGTTATTTACTTCCGCTGAGATGTTTTGACGATAGAATGCAACTTACCGAATTCCGTGAATTAGTGCGCACAAAGTTGGGTAAGAAAGCGAATTTGAAAAAACCGGCTCAAAGGTTGGGATTAAAATGAGTGCCTCTAACACTCTGCCCAAAGTGAAGGCGTTTTAAGATGTTTTGAAAGTAAAGCGCAGATTTGAGATTTAAACCCTTTAAAGTAAAATGTTATTGATAAACCTTTAATAATCCTTCAACTTGCGGAATTGTGAGCGCCTGGACGTGACCGAATGAATTTTGCAGCGCCGCTTTGTAATTTTTGAGAATTTGAATTCTTTCTTCTCGTCTCTTTTTCGCCTGGGCATCCACGCCCGGCATTCTGAGATTGTCTTCGAGATGCTTGATTGACTGAGCGAAAGAATTGTCAGCCAGTGATTTGTAAAGAGAATATGCAGCTTTGACGCATTCGATTGCGGAATCGGACTCAAATTTTCCTTGCGTATGAGCTTTGCTAATAACCAAAATACAACCTCGCAGGAATGCATCAGCCAAACCTTTTGTTTCAGCTAGCGAATCGGCTCGATTATAATTTGCGGGTAAATCATCGGTTTCAGCAAATAGAAAAACAATTGCGACAACCCTGTCAGGAACGTGATCTTCAAAAAATTCATCAAGCGGTTTGGATTTGATATACAACTGGCGCGGAATGCAATGAGCCGCCTGATTGCCTTGGGTTGATTCCCAGCTTTGCCATTCGGCGCCGGCCAGCTTAAGAGATTTTTCCACGGATTTTATGGTTTGACCTTTTTTGATATAGCCCTTGACCGCTGCTAAAAACAAGTCCATTAAAACCTGTGTGATTGCTCTCTGACGATTGTTCTCGTGCCACTCGGCGCGCTGTTTAAAATCAGCCGGAATATTCGGAGTTGGCAGCGGATAGTTGGCTGGATAAGGATTGCTTCGCGACATCACAAACTCCTTCTAACATTGTTGGTTGATTTGACAAAACTAGGAAATACAAACGCCTGACGCAAGCTAACAAAACATTTTGCCAACCTGTAGTTTTTCTTTCGATTTCACGGATGATATGCTTTAAAAGTCATTATTTTCAATGCATTTAATCGTTCCAGCTTTATGATTGCACGTTACACCCTGCCCGAAATGGGCGCACTCTGGTCTGAGCAAAATAAATTTCAGAAATGGCTCGAGGTCGAAATCGCCGTCTGCGAAGTTCACGCCGAAGATGGAATTATTCCTGCTGAAGCGTTAAAGGAAATTAAAGCCAACGCAGCTTTTACAGTGGAGCGAATTGCAGAAATCGAGAAAACGACTGACCACGACGTGATTGCGTTTACCACCAATCTAGCTGAAAACATCGGCGAATCTGCGAGGTTTGTGCATTACGGTTTAACTTCGTCAGACGTTGTAGATACGGCAAACGCTTTGTTGCTGCGCGATTCCTGCATTATTTTGCTCGAAAAGATAGATGCTCTTTTAGAAGTTTTAAAACGCCGTGCGTTTGAATTTAAAGACACGCCGCAAATCGGGAGAACTCATGGAATTCACGCCGAACCGACAAGTTTTGGAATGACGTTCGCTCTCTGGTTTGCAGAAACAGAGCGCAATCGTGAGCGTCTGGCGAGAGCAAAAGAAACGATTGCAGTCGGTAAAATTTCGGGTGCGGTGGGCGCGTTCGCGCATCTCGATCCGGAAGTCGAAGAAAGAGTTTGCGCAAAATTAAATTTAAAAGCCGCGCCAATTTCGACGCAAGTTATTCAGCGCGACCGATACGCCGAATATCTGACGACGCTGGCAATTATCGCGTCTTCGCTTGAAAAATTTGCTCTCCAAGTCCGGCATTGGCAGCGCACCGAGGTTCGCGAAGCTCAGGAAAAATTTAAGGTTGGGCAAAAAGGATCAAGCGCGATGCCGCACAAGCGCAATCCAATTTTGAGCGAACGCATTTGCGGAATGGCTCGTACGGTGCGAGCTAACTCGATTGTCGGACTTGAAAACGTCGCGCTCTGGCACGAACGAGATATTTCGCATTCATCCGCCGAGCGAATTGTGCTGCCGGATTCTTCTGCCGCGCTCGATTATATGCTCGCAAAAACCGCGAGTTTACTTGACGGGTTAATCGTTTACCCCGAAAGAATGCTCGAAAATTTAAACTTGACGCGTGGTCTGGTCTTTAGCGGACAATTATTATTAAAACTAACCGAACGGGGAGCATCGCGCGAAGATGCTTATGTTTGGGTGCAGCGCAATGCGATGAAAGTTTGGGACGCGGGCGGCGATTATCAAGAATTGGTTTTAACCGATCCAGATATCAATGCGCGGCTCACACAAACTGAGATCTTACAGATTTTTTCGCTTAAACATTACTTACGAAACGTTGATAAAGTATTTAAGCGTGTTTTTGAGCAGCATCTTGCGTAAGGCGAGCTGCTCAAAAACTTTGACAGTTAAATTTAGGTGTATTTTTCAGCTAAGTTTCCAATAATAGGAAATTTAAAACTTTTGCCGCCGTAAGCTTGAATCGCGGCGTAAATGGCACCGCCAAAAAAAACAATAAAGAGTCCCACATAAAGAAGCATTGTTAAACCGAATACTAGTCCTCCTAAAGTAGAGGAGATATATCCGAGAACAAAAGTTAGAATCATGCCGATAAATATTGTCGCAATCAGTAAAACCAATAGTCCGAGACTCCAAAATACCGATTGGAGTGCATGAAAGCGGACAAATTTGTTGTCTTTTTCAATGAAAACCGAAATTAAAGCAACAATATTAATAATGTAACCGAGGAGGGCAGTAATATTGCCTTCCATACCGAGAGCTGATTTGCCAGTTGATGAATTATCCATTTAAATTATCTCCTTGAGAGTAGGACTAAAATTTTTTACTGTTGACGCGGTGAATATTACACTAACGGCGCTTGCTTTAACAAGAATTTACTGAATAAAATCAGTTTTGGAGACAAATAAATTAAAAATGAAGGCAAAAGTTTTCGTAACGCTTAAAAAAGGTGTGCTTGACCCGCAGGGGAAAGCCATTCATCATTCGGTCGAACTGCTTGGCTTCAACGATATCGAAGACATCCGGCAAGGTAAGTATTTCGAGATTGATTTAGCTGATTCGCTCGATGAAGAATCCGCGCAGGAAAGCGTCAGCAAAATGGCGCGGGAAATTCTGGCAAATCCGGTCATTGAGGATTACACGGTAGAGATTAATCAGTAATGAGTAATAGGTAATAGGTAATAGGTTTTTTAAGGAATTTAAGTTTTTATCTTCGCTTATCATCTACTACCTACTACCTATTACCTATTACCTATTACCATCATGAAATTCGGAGTAATAGTTTTCCCCGGTTCAAACTGCGATCATGACGCTTATCATGTTTTATCAAAGCACGTCGGGCAGCCGGTTGATTTTATCTGGCACAAAGATACGGATTTAAACGGGTTTGATGCCGTCGTCGTGCCGGGCGGATTTTCTTACGGCGATTATTTGCGAGCCGGCGCGTTGGCAAAATTTTCGCCCATTATGCAAGCCGTCAAGGAATTTGCCGCCGCCGGAAAATTTGTTTTTGGCATTTGCAACGGATTCCAGATTTTGTGCGAAGCCGGATTGCTGCCGGGCGCGCTCGTCAGAAACCGCGATCTGCACTTTGTTTGCCGGCACATTAATCTTTGTGTGGTCACCAACCAGACTCCTTTTACGCGCGAACTCGAACCCGGCGCAATTTTATCAATGCCAGTAGCTCACGGCGAAGGCAATTACATTTGCGATGATGAAACTTTGGAGGAATTAAAAGCAGAAGACCGCATCGTTTTTCGGTATTCCGACAAAAAGGGTGAGATCACGGATTCGGCAAACCCAAATGGTTCGCGGTCTAATATTGCCGGAATCTGCAACGCCAAACGCAACGTTTTGGGCATGATGCCGCACCCGGAGCGCGCCTGCGAAGGGTTGCTCGGTTCAGAAGACGGACGCGGAGTTTTTAGTTCTCTAGCAAATACAATTGCCGCAATTGCCGCATAGAGCACTTCTTAATAGTTCAGAGTACAGGCTTCAGCCTGCCGTTTCATGAGGAACAAACTAAAGTTTGTACTCAGAACGCCGCAGTTTTGCTCTAAAGATTTTCAACCTTTAGAGCAATTTCTATTTTGCAAACTCTTTACTGAAAAAGATTTGAGCGGGCAGATGTGTAAAACCCATTTTTTCAGTCAGCGTTAAAATAGCTTTGTTGTGCTCATCCGTGTGGACTGTCAGAGTTTTGTACTGAAAAAATTTGGATCGCGCAATACCGTGAACGGCGAGAGCGAACCCCACTCCTCGCTGCCGATAAGCTTTATCTACCGCCATAATTCCGCCAAAAAGCGAGTTGACCGATTCATTCTCCAATTGCCACATTCCGACATAAAGGTTGTTATGGATTGCGATAAAAGTGAGCTCATCAGAACTTTGATTAATCCGCGCAATAAATTCTTCAAAGCTCGGAATCGCGGCATCATCAGCACCTTCAATGCTGTTAATCGTCATCACATACAGCTCATACAATTTGCGCTGATGTTCCGCGTCATTGTTCATCTGCGATAATGCCTTGATTTCGATACCGTCATCATGCACGGATACGGCTTGCTCGGCAAACGGTTTGATGTTCCACGATGCCAGGTCGAGCCGGATGTTCCACTTGAGTTTGATCTGAGTAAACCCGCGATTTTCGGCGAAAGCGACGCTTTGTTCACGATCTTTTTGAACCCACGCTCGAACGAATTGCGGTTGTTGTTTCTCTAACTGTTCAGTCGTGTGGCGATAAAGAGCTGAGCCGACGCCTTGATTTTGAAATTCGGGAGCGACGATCAGATGCAGCAAATATTTATCCGGGTGAAAATAATCCGCCCAATGTTCAAAAACGCCGACGCCTTTGATCACACCGTTTTGTTCGGCAAAAAAACGCTCGCAAACATGTTCGGCGGAACGCGCGTTATCTGTTAATTTGAGCGCCATGGCGGTTGATTGTTCTTCCGGATAAGCATATTTATAAAGAGCTGCCAGAGCGTGATAATCCGCTTGGTCAGCAAAATTTTGCGAGCGAATAACAAGCGCTTGAGACATCAATTTTGCTCCTCCGGGTCAGAACCGTCTGCGGTAGCGGACGGTTATAGTGACTATTTTAGCCGCCCGCTACCGCAGACAGTTCTGACTTTGTACGGTTTAGTTTCCAAAATCAAAAGTGATTCCTCGCTGCGCCAAACATTTTAAGGCGGTGCGATGCGCTTCCTGCTCCAGACTGCTTGCTTCGTAACCGACGGTAAGACATTCCCGCAAATATTGGCGCAGACAAATTGCCAATCCGCCCATCCGCTCGTACTGCCCGACGTGAACAAGTTCGTGCGCCAGCCAATAATTTAACGGCAGCGCCCCGGTTTTGAGGAAAACGCCGTATTCCAAAGTCAGACCATGAGCGTCGAGACTAAAAATATCGGTTTTAATCAGCGCCGAATGCAAAAGACGCTGATGAGGCATCGGCACATTCGGCACTTCTAAAATGCGCACTTTGTCGGGAGCGGCAACGCCGACACATTTTGCTAACTGCATTTCGTTCTCGTCAAGCGGCGCGCCGTGTTTTAAGATATGCGTCTGCCATTGCTCCGACCAATTAATCATCAGTTGAGCAATTAAATCAAATTTAGCGTCGGTAAATTCTTCCATCATAATCAAATTTTTAATCTTTTGGCATTTGGTTGACAATTTCCATTGTTTTGACGCTGACGGCGCAAACGCGTTTTAGTAAATCAATCGCTTGTTCTTTGTAATCTTCAAATTTATCGAGAATGAATTCGGACGTTTATTGTTTTCGCATCTCCGATGCGGATTTGATTTTTATATCAAATTCCAGAGGTTTCACCTCTCTGGCTACCATCACAACACGCCTTCGGCGTTTAATGCGTCGAAGACGCGCCCTGATGATAGCCAGAGGTGAAACCTCTGGAATATGTCGAATTAATAATTGCCGCATTGAAGATGTCAATCAGTTCGGCAAT
>JBDTZD010000382.1:0-7811 GCA_040005335.1 Pyrinomonadaceae bacterium
AATTACAATTTGAAAATCCAAGCCTGATTTGTACTGACGGAACCGGCGGCGCGTGTGCCGTTTCCATAACCTCCGACAACCAACGCGCGTCCATCCTTTAAGAGCGTGACGCTAGCGTAATGAAACGGCGCGCCGAAGTTACCTTCGGTTTTGGTAAAAGTGTTAGTCTGCGGGTCAAAAACCTCACCGCCTTCACCGCCGCCACCGATAAAAACTTTGCCATCTTTGAGTAGAACGGCTGTGCCATCAATTTTAAAACGCGCATAGTTCATCTCGCCGCACACAGTAAATTCCCCGGTTTTCGGATCGAAAATTTCCGCCGATTTGTATTGACCTTGCCAATCGCGCTTATCCGAACCGCCGAAGATCAGGACGCGCCCGTCCGCCAGCAAAACTGCGTCATGTTTGTAACGAACCGCCGTCATCGAATTTTTGAGAGAAGAAAATTTACTTGTATTTGGGTCAAAAATCTCTGCGCTTGATAAAATTTGATCGCGTTGCAGTGCGCCGCCCGTCAGCAGTATTGTGCCGTTCGCCAATTTCACCGTCGCGTGCGCGCCCCGCGCGCTCTGCATTTTTCCGATTAAGATGAAAGAGTTAGTTTTCGGATCGAAAACTTCGGCTTCGCTCAAAAAGTTATCGCCATCTGAACCACCAGCGATCAAAACTTTTCCGTTATCAAGCAGCGTGGCCGAATGCCCGGAGCGGCGAAAATTCATATTTCCGATTGACTTAAACGTCTCAGTCTGTGGGTCATAAATTTCCGCGCTCATTTCCGGCTTGTCACGATTTGTCCAGCCGCCAGTGATTAAAACTCTGCCATCAGACAAAATCGAAGCCGAGTGACCAGCACGTGTGCTGTTCATTTTGCCTCTTGCGGGCACAAAACTGTTTGTTTCAGGGTCAAAAATATCGGCGTCATCAAAGAATACGCCGTTGCGCTCCATGCCGCCCGCGATTAAAACTTTGCCGTTGGGTAAAAGCGTGGCGCTGTGGGTCGCTCTGGCTTCGCTCAATTTGGCGATTTCAACAACCTTTCCGTAAGTTTTTGCCTGCGCCGAATTCGCATTCTTTTGCGCTGAGCAGCTTGTTACCGAAAAGATTACACCCAACGCTAACGCGCTTAGACAAAGTTGATAACGCATAATATTTTTCCTTAGGTTTAGATTTCGATTCTAATTAGATAACACCGCCCATAAGATTTTCCTGACAAGTTATAACAGTTACGGCAGAAGGAACAAATTTTATATTCTCAAATCGGTCGCAAGTTTATCACGGGCAATTGTTTCCTGCGCGCCGGTTTCCAGATATTTGATTGTCACAGTGTTATCGGCGCGTTCATCGTCGCCGATGATTGCCACCGCCGAAACACCAATGCTCGCCGCATATTTCAATTGTTTGCCGAGTTTATCGGCTTCCGGGTAAACAGAAACGCGCAAGCCTTGGGCGCGGAGTTCATTTGCTAATTCCAGAGAATCGGCAAATGTTTCTTCGTTCCAAATCGTTACTAAAACGTCGGCAGGTGATCTCGTCAAATGTTCAGGAAACATGCCGCGTTCGGTCATCACGAGAATTATTCGTTCAAGTCCGAGCGAAAAACCGCAAGCGGGTATTTCCTCTCCAGAAAACATTCCAATCAAGTTGTCGTAACGCCCGCCGCCGCAGATACTTCCAGCTAAATCTGGAACATTTATTTCGACAATAGCTCCGGTGTAATAAGACAAACCACGAGCAAGGCTAGGGTCAATTTTCAAATAATTATCTACAGATATTCTTTCAGTATTTAATAAAATTGCTGTTAATTCTTTAAGTCCTTCTTGACCCGTTTCATCCATTTTTAAGAATTCATTCAACCTATTACATATTGTTGCGTTTTTCGTTTGTGCTGGGAAATCTTTATCATCAAATCTCTTAGCATTGTGTATCTCATCGATTTTTTCAAAAAATTCAAATAACTTCTCTGCTGATCCTTTATTAATTGAACGTGCATCGAATTCCTTAAAAACACCTTCCCAACCAATTTTGTCTAATTTGTCGAGAGCGATTAAAGCATCAGTTTGTTTCTCTTCGGCAATGCCAGCGACATTCAAAATCCCAGCTAAAATTTTTCGATGATTGAGTTTAATTGTAAAATCATTAAATCCCAATCTTTCCAAAACTTCACAAACCGCCGCGCACAGTTCAGCTTCGACAACCAGCGATTTTGTGCCGAAAACGTCAACGTCGCATTGATAAAACTCGCGGTAACGACCGCGTGCCGGGCGGTCAGCGCGCCAGACGGGTTGGATTTGATAGCGTTTAAAAAATTTGGGGAGTTTGTCTTTGTACTGAGCGACGACGCGGGCGGTCGGAACCGTGAGATCGTAACGCAAGGCTAGATCCGCTTCGCCAGTCGCTGCACCTTCGCCGCGTTTTAAGATTTTGAAGATGAGCTGATTTCCTTCTTCGCCGTATTTGCCCATCAGAGTTTCGATGTTTTCCACGGCGGGAGTTTCGAGCGGTTCAAAACCGTATTTTTGATAAACGTCTTTAATAATCGAGATTACGTATTCGCGCCGCCGAATGTCGGCAGGCAAGAAATCGCGCATTCCGCGCGCCGGATTGGTGTTTTGTGTCATAAGAAAAAGTCCAATGTCCAAAGTCTAAAGTCCAAAGCCAAACAAATTCAAGTTGACTTTGGACATCTGACCTCAGACTTTGGACTATTTTGAGAATGAGTAGCCGACGTAAAAGAGGTTATTATCAATTCCAGGATTAACGAAGCCGCGTTTGCCATTTGAGATATGGTAATACTTGTAGCCGAAGGTTAAGGCGCGACCCTTTTTTAAATGATATTCTACGCCGCCGCCGACGTCCGCCGTGAAATTAAAACGCGTACCCAAGCCGTCTTGTAATGTTTTGTTAAAATACAACAACCCGCCGCTGCCGCCGACAAATGGTTGCAACTTTTTCTGAGCGCGAAAGTTGATTTGTAACCCGAGCGGCGCAACGCCGAAGCCGTAATAAGTTTGGCGGTCGGTTTGAATCCCCAAACCTGTACCGACTGGAACAAAGATGGGAAGAAATGTTTTGTCGCTCAGAATCGCCGCCGGAACTGCGTCAATCGTGTATTTCAGATTAACACTGTGGCTGTTGTTAAAACGTCTGGCATACCGCACGGCAACAATTCCAAAACGAGCATCATTAGTACGTCCGAAGCCTTTGAAAACGGTTGATGAATCAGGCGAAACGCCGCCCCATATTTCAAACTCGTTTTTTCCGGATTCACCGCGTTGCGCCGCCGCGCTTGATGCTAAAGCTATAATGAATGACAGACACACCACCGCCTGCACAAATAAACAATTTGCCGCATACGTATTTTTCATTAAATTGCATTTTTAAAGTGAGATTTATTATTTTTAAAAGCGCGGTGATTGTAAACTAAATTCGCTAAAATAACGAATATCCGATATAGAAAACGTTGGCGTTAAAGCCCGGATTATAGATTTTTCTGGTTCGATTGCCGTTGGAAATATGGTAATATTTGTACCCCAAAAACCATGCCTTGTCCGGCGAGGTGTGAATCATAAATCCGCCGCCCATATCGCCGGTAAATTGTAGTCTTTTGCTTTCAGGGATAGGTATCGGTTGGTTGAAAACCAAGAATCCGGTACCGGCTTGAAGATACGGTTTAATTCGGTTATTTGGGAAAAAAGCAAAGCGGAAATTGGCTGGCGTTATGCCCGCGCCGTAAGACGTTTCGCGTTTTGTTGGAGCGATGTTTGGCGTGGCTTGGATTGAAATGTAATCACTGTTTTTGACTTCATTCTTTAGAAGGATGACGAGCGGTGTAAACCCGAATAAATAAGTGTAAGTGACGCCCCTTTTCGTCCCGATCACCCGCCCGATCTTAAAATCTATAACTCCAAGCTTGCGACCCGCAGTATTGAATTCTTTTTTACCGTTGAAATTAGTCGGTTCAAACGGCGAATAACCAACTTCAAAATTGAATTCTCTTGTGCGGCGCTTGAGTTTATAAGATTTTGGCTCAGTCTGAGATGGCAAAATGACTTTTGCGTTTGAATCAACGGTGGTTAAAGCTTCAGTCTGGTCGGCAATCTTGTTCTGCGCCCGTGCTGAAGTTGTAAAAATAAAAAAGGCTAAAATTTGACAAAGAAAAAACCAATAACAAAATCTCGACATTATTTCTCCCAGAAATTAGCTCGCCAAAAAACCAGGGCGAGCTTTAGTTTGCGCTGTAATAAATTGGTACAAGTAGCTGACCTTGAGAAAACGGAGAGAATTTACTGTGCCAAAACTTTAATCTTCTGTTCGCAGATAGGATTTTGTCAATTCGACATAGTTTTTCGAGAAGTATTTGAGATTTTCGATTTCTTCATCCGAAAGTTCGCGACGAACTTTTGCCGGACTGCCCATCACCATTGAACGCGGCGGAATTTGCGTGTTGGGCGTAACCAGCGATCCGGCGGCGACAAGCGAATTTGCGCCAATCCGGACGCCGTCGAGCAAAATCGCACCAATGCCGATCAAACAATTTGATTCGACGTAACAGCCGTGCAGCGTCACGCGATGTCCGACTGTCACTTCGTCTTCCAAAATTGTTGGAAAAATAGCTGTTGTAACATGAATGATCGAACCATCCTGAACGTTTGTACGGCTACCAATGCGAATAAAATTTACGTCGCCGCGCAAAACCGAGCCGTACCAAATGCTTGACTGCTCGCCGATCTCAACATCGCCAATAACGACGGCGGTTTCAGCGATAAAGGCGGTTTCGTGAATTTTTGGAGATTTACTGCGAAATGTTTTAATCATAAAATGGATTTAAAAGGAACAGGATAAACAGGACGTCCGAGAAATTCAACATCTGCATTTACATTTCAAAACGTCCTGCAATATGCTGTTTGTCTGATTATTTTTTTTAATTTTGAGGAGTTGAGACTGAAATGTCATACACGCCGAAGATTTTGGCTTTTGCCGGAAGTTTGCGCGCCCAGTCGCACAATAAAAAAGTAGTTGGCGTTGCCGCCGAGGGAGCCCGAAAAGCAGGCGCAGAAGTTACTTTTCTAAATTTAAAAGATTTGCCAATGCCAATTTACGATGCAGATTTAGTCGAAGAACACGGCTTTGACCGAAACGCCACCGAGTTTCAACAAATTTTGCTGGCGCACGACGGATTGCTGATTGCGTCGCCGGAGTATAACGCTTCACTGCCCGCCGCTCTAAAAAATGCGATTGACTGGGCTTCGAGGGCGAACGGCGAAGTCAAATTGGGTGCAACATTCAAAGGCAAAGTCGCCGGAATTATGTCCGCTTCGCCCGGCAGCTTTGGCGGAATTCGTTGTTTGTCGCATCTGCGAGCGATTCTTTCAATTTTAGGTGTTTTTGTTTTGCCCGATGAATTTGCCATCAGCGCAGCGCATGAAGCCTTTGACGACAACGGCTTGCACAAAGACGAAAAAATGCATTCTTTGCTCGAGCAACACGGTGCAAACGTGGTGGAAATTCTCAAAAAAATGCGTGGCTAACTTTGGTTTAATTTCAATTCAAAGAATGAACTTTGAACTTTGAACTTTGAACTTTGAACTTTAAACGTGATTGATTTACGCAGCGACACAGTAACAAAACCCACACCTGCGATGCGGCAAGCGATGGCTGAAGCTGAGGTTGGCGATGATGTTTACGGCGAAGACCCGACGGTTAATCGTTTACAGGAACGCGCAGCGGAAATCTTTGGCAAGGAAGCCGCGCTTTTTGTCCCGACAGGCTCGATGGGCAATCAAATTGCCGTTAAGCTCCACACTCGCCCCGGTCAGGAAATCGTCATCGAAGAACGCGGTCATATTTTTAACTACGAAATGGCAGCGATGGCTGTGGTTTCGGGAACGCTGGCGCGTCCCGTTAAATCTATGGACGGAAGCGGTATTTTGACTTGGGACGAAATTGCGGGCGCGCTTCATCATAACGCGGCTTATTATGTCGCGCCGACAGGTTTAATTGCGCTTGAAAATTCGCACAATCTCGCGGGCGGCACGGTCATGACGGCGGCACGCTGCGATGAAATCTGTACTAAAGCTCACGAGTTAAATTTACCCGTTCATTTGGACGGGGCGAGAATTTTTAACGCGGCGGTGGCTTTAAATGAAAGCGTGGCAAATTTGTCGCGCTCGGTTGATTCCGTCCAATTTTGTCTTTCAAAAGGTTTAGGCGCGCCTGTCGGTTCAATACTTACTGGCAAAAAGGAATTTATTGCAGAGGCGCGTGCTTGGCGCAAGCTGCTCGGCGGCGGAATGAGGCAAGTCGGCGTTCTGGCGGCTGCCGGTTTAATCGCTCTGGAAGAAACACCTAAGCGACTATATGAAGATCACGAAAACGCTCAACTTTTAGCAAATGGAATCGCAAACTTGCAAGGCTGCCGAATTGATGCGGAAAAAGTTGCTACCAACATTCTAATTTTTGATGTCTCGGAAACTGGGAGCGCAGCAGGTAAAATCTGCTCTTCTCTGAAAGAATACGGCGTTCTCGCATCACCTTTTGGCGACTCAATTCGGATGGTTACACATTACGACATTTCTCGTCAGGACATCGAAAAAACCCTTTGGGCGTTGTTGCAAGTATTGAACGGTAATTTATTTTGAAAAAATACCTCAAAAAAAATATCTTATTGTTTGTGCTTTTATTGTCTTTATTGGCAAGCTCTGCATGTTTTAATGTTTCTCAAGAATCGTGTGCTAACAGTGTCAAAAAGGAAGCTCTGTCACCGGATAAAACCTTAAAAGCGGTTATCTTTGAAAGAGATTGCGGAGCGATAGTCAGCACCCAGATTTCTATTTTGCCAGCTGGTGAATATTTAAACGGTGAAACCGGGAATGTTTTTATTTATAAAACGAATTATATCGAGAAAGAAACTGCCGCCGAAAAAAAAGCTAACGTCGAAGTAAACTGGACGGCTGAAAAACAAATTATTGTTTCCTTTGATGATTTTACAACCACAAAAGTCGGTAGAATGACGCAGCAAGTTGAAAACGTAAAAATTATTTATGATAAACGGCAGGTTATTTCAAATTAAAAGTCAAAATAACCTGCAAAACAACTTGAATGATAATCGCAATTGACGGACCGTCGGGCGCAGGCAAATCAACGCTTGGCAAAAGGTTGGCAACAGAGCTGGGGTTACTTTATCTTGACACGGGCGCGATGTACCGCGCGGCAGCGCTTGCTGTTTTAGACCGCAACGGCAATATTTACGATGTTGATGAAACAACCGCAACGGTTATTAAAACTAATGTTGAGCTGTCTGGCTCACCGGACAATTTACACGTTTTTCTGAATGGGCTCGAAATCTCCGGCAAAATCCGCACACCTGAAGTCTCTCAAGCAGCTTCGCTCATCTCGACACTTCCAGCTGTCCGGCGAATCCTTGTCGAACGACAAAAACAACTTGGTTTAAATGCGCCGCATGGCTGTGTTTTAGATGGACGCGATATCGGCACAGTAGTTTTTCCGAACGCCGACGTCAAATTTTTCTTAACCGCCGCGCCTGAATCTCGCGCTGCTCGCCGATTCGCTGAATTAAAAGAAAAACACGTTGAGACAACGCTCAAAGAAACTTTGCACGACATTATTGAACGCGACACGCGCGATTCGAGCCGTCACGATTCGCCTTTAAAAATTGCTGATGATGCCATCGTGATTGATTCAACTGCGCTTTCAACTGAACAGGTTTTTGAAACGATGCTTGCGGTTGTCCGCGAAAGACAAAAATCGGTTTCAGCTTTGCAAAGTTGACTCTCAACCGCTCAGACGTGCTA
>JBDTZD010000219.1:0-2340 GCA_040005335.1 Pyrinomonadaceae bacterium
TCGGCAATATCGCTGCGTCCGACGACTTTGCCTTTTTCCCGCGCCAGATATTCGAGCAAAGTATATTCTTTAGACGTCAAAGAAATTTCGCGTCCGCCGCGCCTGACGATTTGTGCCGTTGTATCAATCTCCAAATCTTCGATGACGATCTTCGGCGGACGAATTTCACCGCTACGCCTAAGCAGAGCGCGAAGCCGCGCCAGCAATTCACCGAACTCAAACGGTTTCGTTAAATAATCGTCCGCTCCGTAATCAAGCCCGGAAATTCTATCCTCGACCGCATCACGCGCCGTCAACATCAAAACGGGCGTTTTAACGCCTTCTTTCCGCAGTTCGCGGCACACTTCAAAACCGTCTTTGACGGGCATCATTACGTCGAGAATTATCACATCGTAATGGTTGATTGCCGCCTGATAAAGTGCGTCTTCGCCGTCCGTCGCCGCGTCAACCGCATATGCGTTTTCGCGCAAGCCTTTAATGATAAAATTTGCAATCCGCCGGTCGTCTTCAGCAAGCAGAACTCTCATAACAGACAGCATTTTAGCAAATGAAAAATAAACAGAAGATTAACAGAGAAATTTGAAAGTCATTGATGTCAAAGATAAATATTTAGAACAGAATTAACTCACCTGTAATGCGTTTTAAAAACTTCGCGCAAGGAAACTAATGGGAATGTATTCGCCTTTGAACTAAAAAGCGCATACGCCATTGCTAATCGCGGGACGACAGCGCTCGTTTTGCAACAAAACGGTTTGACTAAAAAGTCTCACCGGGTGAAAACAAAATGGAAGATTCCGGTTGGCAAGCATCGTTTGCAATGCGATGTTGAGCAACTTCTGGCAATCAAAGGAAATATTTCATCCCCGTAAGCTTTTGCCGCTCGCCGCGCGGTATCCGCGTCAAATCGGTCGGCGATTAGAGCGAGAACTTTTTCCGGCGCGGCGCCCGTTACTTTATTAAGTAGTATTACGGAAGAGCCACCGCTTAGCTGTTGCCCGTCCGGAGCGAAGGCTTTGTTGTCGGGCGTCACGAGTGCGCGGAGGTGTGCTGAGTCCCCGCTTAACAGGGCGAGACCCTGCGAAGTTTCAACTGTGTTCCTGAGCAGCGCTTGCGCCACTTTCCGTAAGGAGAGGTCGCGCCGACCACCAAGCTCGTTTTGCAACAATTGGCCTGTTTTAACAAACATCTCCTGCATTCGCCGCTGTTGTTCCAGCGCTAGGTCTCGCTGTTGAGTAGCATCATCGAGCTGGTTGATTTTATTGTAATAAGATTTGATTGTCTGGTGATCGGCGGCGCTCCCCCGTTTTCCCCGTTCGAGTCCGAGCGGAGCCATTGTTTCAGCGAAGTCGTCCTACAGAGCGGAGAGAGTTTAGCGATCGCCAAAGTAGCCGCGCGCGTTGCGCCGTCCACGCTTATTGAGCGGGATGCCGTAGGCGACGATGTGCGGCGTCTGCTCGTCGAGATGAACGGCGGCTTTGACAAAGACCATTCCGTGTTCTTCGAGCTTGTTCATAAATTGTTTGGAATGGCGGGCAAACTCAATAACTTTAATCGGTGAATTGTCACCGGCAAAAAATCCTGGGCTGGCGGTAAACAGAAACTCAACACACTCGACGGCATTGCTGCGTTTTTTGATTCCGACATGGCAAATAGTTTCATCAACTTTAGCTCGCAGAGATTCATTACGCTCGCCGATCAAATAAATATTTTGTGGTGTTAGAGCCGGGTCAGCTTTGGGCGTGTGTTGCGAGCGGTCGATGTGAGCGTCGGAGGCAATGACGCTTCCGCCTTTAAGCTTTTGCATTCGCATGATGGCGAACGGTTTCGCCTGAGGAGGATCTTGATCATTCATGGAAAAACTTATCCTCTCTTGGATTGTCAATCTTTGTTAAATTTCGATCTATAAAAAACTTTAAAGAAATTGCCCACAAATCTACCCAAGAATAATGAGATGTTTTAGAGGCAGTTTGGCAAATTGCTCGCTAACATCGCTCCGGCTGACAAAAAGATGGTTACTTTTGGTCTTGGCCGTCCATTTCATTTTTACTGGTTGTTACCACAATTGATTTGATTTTTCCCAGTCGAGCAGGTTCGCGTCATCTTTTAAAAGAGTGGTTACATGCTAAAATGCCTAGTGCTAAGTAACATTAGTTTTTAGAATTAAAATTTAAAGCACGTTCAGAGTCCAAACTTCAGTTTGCGGAAACCGCCGCGCTTCGCTGGCGGTTTCTCACGCTCAAGCGTGGACTCTAAACTTTAAAAATTTAGGTTACTAAGCACTAGTTGTCATTTTACCTTTCACATCAAATTAGATGGTTGATATTGCTGTGTAATCTGATT
>JBDTZD010000407.1:0-2339 GCA_040005335.1 Pyrinomonadaceae bacterium
AAACCCGAAGCGGATTTGCTCAAATTATTCCGCACAGTTTCGGTCAGACGTTCCATTCCAAATTCTTCGTCTTTTGGGTTGACGGTTTCATTAACGCCGTCCGAGTAAATTACCAGAGCATCCCCGCCGCCGAGCTTCATTTGTCCAAGTTCGTAAGTTGCAATATCTAACATTCCCAATGGAAAACCGCTCGAATCTAGCTGTTCGATGCCGCCGTCGGCTCTAGCAATCAGCGGCGGATTATGTCCGGCATTGACGTAGGAGAGCGTTCCCAGGGCAGGATCGAGTTCGGCAATAAACAATGTCACAAAACGATTAGGAGGCGTGTTTTCCGCTAGATATTTGTTGACGGCGTAAACAGTTTGCAGAAGCGGAGTTTTAGCGGCGATTTGCCCATGAACCGCCGCGTGAACCGACGACATCAGAAGCGCGGCGGCTGTGCCCTTGCCCGATACATCTCCAAGCGCAATTACCCATTTATCATCGTCGCGCTTAATAAAATCGTAATAATCACCGCCAATTTCATAGCACGAAAAACTAATTCCCTGCATTTCATAGCCCGGGACAACGGGCGGGGCTGAGGGTTGGAACTTTTGCTGGATTTCGGTGGCGAGAGCTAGTTCGCGCTCCATCCGTTCGCGCTGAAGGCGTTCTTCAAGCAGGCGTGTGTTTTCGACTCGGATGGCGGCAACGCTCGCAAGCGTCGTCAAAACTTTCAGATTTTCTTCGGTAAACTGCGTTTCGGAAACTGGCGAATCGGCATAAATCATTCCAAACACTGTATTTTTGTTGGAAAGCGGGACTGCCAAGACCGACCTGATTCCTTGCAACACCATTGTTTGCGAAGCGAAACGCGGATCATGCTGCGCGTCGGAAGTCAAAACAGATTTTTGATTTTCGACCACTTCTTTCATGACTGTTCGGCTAACGCGGATGTCGCCAAAATCTTCGCTTTTTTCTCTTAAGCGGGCGACGGCAATCCTCATTCCATTGTCACAGTCCTCAAGCTCGGTTTTTTCGTCTTCGCGCAGCATAATCACGCAGCGCTCGGCTGGGACAGCTTCAAAAACAAGCTCGGCAACTTGTTTTAATGTTTCGTCCAAAGTTGTCGCGGCGAGCAAAGTAACGCCGACTTTGCTGATTAAACCAAGCAAATCGGCTTTATGCGCGGGTTGCGGAATTTTGCTGATTTCAGCTTGGCGAGCTTTCTCAATTGACTGAAAAAGCTCGGTTGCAGATTTGTTTGCCGCTAGAGAAATCGTGACTGATGGATTAAACTCTTCACCCCCGTCAACCAATGTGCGATTGGTATTGATTTTTTGCTCGACAAAGTGAAAAACCGTTTCCCCGATTTGGATTAAGTCGCCCGAATTAAGCTGCATTACTTCTTTGACTGGCTGTCCGTTGTAACGCGTGCCGTTTGCTGACCCCAAGTCCTGCAAAACATAATTATCGCCTTCTTTACGAACTTCAACGTGAACGCGTGAGGCGAATGGGTCAGGAATGCAGATATCGCTGCGCGTCGAACGCCCGATTGTAGTTTTGAGGCGCTCCAGATTTATTCGCTCCGGCTCGCGGTCACCATGTTTGAGAATTAACTCTGCCATACGCTAAGCTTTATCTTTGAATTTTAACTGTTTCTGACCTGCCTGAACGACGACGGTTCCAGCGATAAAATCATGCAAAGCACGTCCTTTAGCATTAAAAATTGCCAGCAGAAAGCCGAGACCGCCGCTCAAAAAAGTTAACGGATAGCCGATTAGATGCCGCAGCATGGCGGAGGTAAAAGTTAAACCGCGCCCGTCTTTTTGGACGACGCGCAGCCCCATCGCAGCTTTGCCAATCGTGCGCCCGCTGACGGCCGGCAAGATCACGAAATTTGTCACTAGCAGCAGAGATGAGATAAGCCAACCGACGTAATAGCTTTGATTGTCAAATATTTTTGCGCCGCTCACTCCGGCTGAACGTGACAACATCAAAGCCAGAACTGGAGCTATAATAAGAATTAAATAATCAATTAACAAGGCTGCGCACCGCAGCGTAAACGGCGCCCGAAAACGCTTGGCATCAAACCCGACAATTCTGATTTTTTCTACTTCCGTCTCCGCGATTCTAGCCAATGATTTATTGGCAGTTTCAATTCTTGCACTCATCTAAGAAAGTTCAAGGTTCAAGGTTCAAGATTCGAGGTTCAAATTAACATGACTTTGAACTTCAAACTTTGAACTTTGAACTGCTTTAGTTTACATAAAAACGTAAAGTCGTATCTCCAAGTTTTAGCTTGTCGCCGTGCTGCAAAACGTGTGGCTGATTAGCTTGAAGGCGCACAGTTTGGTTGT
>JBDTZD010000352.1:0-2333 GCA_040005335.1 Pyrinomonadaceae bacterium
CGAAATGCCAAGTATAAAGACAAAAACCGTCAACCAATTAAATCCAAATGCGATAACTTTCTGAAAATTGATGATAAAACCAGACAACAGAAATAATCCCCAAATCGTACGACTGCCAAGCTTGATATAAGCGTTTGATTTCATCTGCTTTTTCCATTCGTCATAGTCAATTCGTTTTAAATCTTCGTCCGCCATTCGCCAAACCTTTCGCCTTTGCAGATAAATCGGCGAAAAAATAATAATAATGCTGATGCCCACCAGAACAAAGATTAGTTGATTTGACATTTCATCACCTCAAATCTATTTATGAAATGACAGGTGGCGGCTGCATTACAGTTCCACAATGTTTGCAGGCTCTCAAATTTTCATCACCGTAAAAGCGTTTGAACACGCCTTGGAATTGCGTGGTGATGTCGTCGAGCTCAAAATATTCTTCGTATAATTTCTGATTGCAACTTTCGCAAAACCAGAGCAGTCCGTCTTTTTCGCCGTTGCGTCGTTTGCGTTCGATGACCAGACCAACCGTGTTTGCGCCACGCACCGGGTTGTGCGGCACACGAGGCGGCAGCAAAAAGATTTCGCCTTCGCGAATGGGAACCTCAACCGATTTTCCGTCTTCCTGAATTTTCACGAGAATATCGCCTTCGAGCTGATAGAAAAATTCTTCGCCTTCGTCAAAGTGATAATCTTTGCGTGAATTGGGTCCGCCGACGACTTGGACGATAAACTCAGCATCTTCATAAACCAACTTGTTGCCGACGGGTGGTTTTAAAAGATGACGATGCTCGTCAATCCATTGCTTAAAGTTAAAAGGTCTTCGGATAGGCATAAAAGATTCTCCTTAAGTTAGAATTCCGCAATTTTGTTGATTGTCCGCCAGTTTCGCGCCGTGGCGGAAACTTTCAACTTTTTGCCGATGTAATCTTTGCCCATCAAACTATCCAAAACGCTGATGCGCAAAAGGCAGAAAATCTCCAGGTTGCGGACGGCAAACATTTCCGTTTCATTGCTATTTGAGAGCAGCAGCGTTTCTTTTTCGCCCGGCAATTTTTCGTCCAAAAAGAAAACGTGCAAATCCTTATCGTTTTCAAATTGTCCGGCAAAAGGGTTGTTTTCGATGATGTTTTTAATTTCGGCAATGGAGCGTACTATTACTTTTATTTTTAAAGAGAATTCTGCTTCGATTGCCCGCTCAATTTGTTCGGCAAGTTTTTTATCGTCGGTTTGAGCGGTTTCAAAAATAACGTTGCCGCTGTTGATATAAGTTTTGACGTTTTCAAGCCCCTGCGCGCCAAACACTTCGCGCAGGGTTTCCATCTCGATTTTATTTTTGCCGCCGACATTGATGCCGCGCAGCAATGCAACGTATTTAATTTTATTTTCCATCTCTAGGAAAGCGACTGCAGATCAATTACAAAGCGATAGCGAACATCAGACTTAATTGTGCGTTCGTAGGCTTCCTCGATTTTCTGAATCGGAATCATTTCGATTTCCGAAACGATGTTGTGATCAAAGCAGTAGTCCAGCATTTCCTGAGTTTCGCGAATCCCGCCGATTCCCGACCCAGCGAGCGTCCGATTATTGATAATCAGCGGAAAAGCGTAAACTTCCGCCGGTTTGTCCGGCGCACCGACCAGAACCATCGCGCCGTTTAAACCCAACAGATTTATGTAGGCGTTTAAATCATGCGGAGCGCTCACGGTGTCGAGAATAAAATCAAACGTTCCGGCAAGTGGTTGAAAATTTTCCGGGTTTTTCGTGACCACAAAATTATGCGCGCCCAAATCGCGCGCGTCTTGTTCCTTTGACGGCGACGTGCTGAAAACCGTGACATTAGCGCCCATCGAAACGGCCAGCTTGACGCCCATATGACCCAAACCGCCCAACCCGACAATGCCGACTTTTTGACTTTCTCGAACGTTAAAGCGTTTGAGCGGCGAATAAGTTGTAATTCCGGCGCAGAGCAACGGAGCGACCGCCGCTAGATTTTCCTGTTCGCGCACCTTGAGCGTGTAATCTTCGTCCACTACTATCTGCGTCGAATAACCTCCGAAAGTCGGTGTCGTTTTATCCATTTCCGTTCCGTTATAGGTCATTACGGCATGAATTTGGCAAAACTGTTCGACTCCCTGACGGCAGTTTGCGCACTCGCCGCACGAATCAACAAAACAGCCGACTCCGGCGTAATCGCCCGTCTTAAATTTGGTAACTTCCGCTCCCGTTTGCGCGACTCGTCCGACGATTTCATGCCCCGGAACCATCGGATAAATCGAATTGTGCCATTCATTGCGCACCTGGTGAATGTCCGAATGACAAACTCCGCAATACATAAT
>JBDTZD010000152.1:0-25517 GCA_040005335.1 Pyrinomonadaceae bacterium
ATGAAAGGATATAACTAAAAGTTTCCGGGACATAATTTATATTGTCACTTCTCAAGTACCAAACGCCGATAAACAGCAATAAAACTAAATCTTGCCTAATCCGTGTATTAGACTCACGCTTTTAGCGCGTGTCTCGCTTGGTATAGCAAACCAGTCAACCGAGCCGGGTAATGCGGCAGCCAATCCACCAATTACGCCGGCGACAACCATTTAATAGGAGACACTTGCCAACGATGCATTATTTGTTGCTCACTAAAAGACGTCAAAAATAACCGAAGGTTGACATCAAGCCAAGCGGAAAAACAATCAAGATTGGATGTATCGCATGCCCAAACAATTTAGCCCTGCTCTCCATAAATGAATAAAGGCGAATAATTAAATTACGCGCTGCGCCGTAATTTAATTATTCGCCTTCTAATTTTTTAAATTTATTTACCGATTGCTGTTCATGTTCGAATTCATGTTCGAATTCATGTTGTCGTTTTTGTTTTTCGACTTTTTGTTCATGTTTCCATTCATATTCGAATTCATGCTGGAGTTTGAATTCATGCTCATATTTGAGTTCATTGAATTGGTCATACCGCCGTTTGCCATATCTTGCGCCATTTTAAGATGCATTTGAACGACTGGTAGCGTTTTCGCAGCATAGCTTTTCAACATTGGATCAGAACCAGCGTTGGCTTCGCTTTGGAATAGGGTTTCCATTGTTTGGTGTGCTTGCACGCCTGACATCTGGATGTACATCATATCGAATTCAGAGTCCGAAGCTTGACGCAGTTTACTCATCATCTCCATTTGTTCAGCATTCGGCGTTTTGGTCAGCGTCATGCTTTTTTGTCCAGCAATTTTATCAAGCTCTTTGCCCGCCTTCGTATGATCTTTTACCATTTTCTTAGCGTATTTCATAACGCCCTTATCTTTTGAGCGCTGCATAGCAAGCTGTGCCATTTGTGTTTCAGCTTCGCCGCCCATTGCCGCCATATTCGCAAAATCGGTATCAGAAGCGTTTAACATCATGCCTCCGCTCATGTTTGAATTCATACTCATGTTCTCATTCATAATCATGTTCCCATTCATGCTCATGTTTGAATTCATGTTCTTATTTCCTTTACGATTTTTGCCGTTGGCATTAGTATTACCATTGTTGTTTTGACTGGCATTTGAGTTACCGTCCTGCTGTGCTGAGGTAATACCGGTAATGCCAGTCATACCCAAAATTGCGGCTAAAACAAACGCAATTGATGCTATTTCCATTCTTTTCATTTTTTTATTTCCCTCTACTAAATTTTTAATTTAAGTTGGCTTTAGAGCCTAAATATAAAGGCTGGTAAACGCTTATTTTATAAACGCACCAGCCTTCTTGGTAAGTTAGTTTATGTTGTCCTCTAATATCGCAATGCAAAACATTTTAATGTTCCATCATATTTCGGTCTTGGCTGGCATTACGATTAAAGCAACCATGACAAAACTTATTCGTTCTAAGAGTTATTCAAAATCTCTTTCTCGTTTATCGGCAACAGCTTTTAATGCTTCAAACGTAGGTGGCCACAAGCCAACAAAAATCCCTAAACTCTTTTTACCTGATACGTAAAGAGCAATCGAAGCAGCTATCGAACCAATGGTAAGAATGTGAAACAAACTCACACCGGTTGATTTCTTAACAGATTCATCCATCCTGCGGAGCGTATGTTCAACAACATCTTGACCGCCTTGACGAACCAAATCCCGTCCTTTAGTTTCAATACCCGTCGCTATAGCCGTTTGAGCCATATTTTGAAAATCCCCTTTTGTAATAAATTTATTTGAACTCTTGAAACAAAGCACACTATTATCTGCAAAAACAGATTTCAGTCTTTAATTTTAAGGCTTCAAACAATAATTTAGCTTACATAATTAGAAACGCGCTAATCTGTACGTTTGTGTACAAATTAGCGCGTTTCTAATTATGTTGAACCAATTGTAATTCTATTATTTATTATCTGTTAAAACATTGTTTTCAACTGCATCAGGTAAATCAAGGTTGTTAATTAACCAATCGCGGAAGATTTCAGCTTCACGCGGTTTTCCAGTCCAGCGAGCGCGGTCAAACATCACAAGAGCCATTTCCAAAGCATGATGTTGTCCTGCACGATCTCGTTCTTGATTAAATTGTTGATAAGCTCGGTCCAGTTCACCGACGCTGCGCCGAGCAGCTTCCTCGTTACGAAAACCTAATTTGTTGACGAATCTCTTTGAATAAACGTTCATTGGATTCGCCGTGGTTGTGTATAAATCAAAATATCCGGTCATTAATCCGGCATCTTGTAAAACCGCACCGACATAACTTAAACTCGCATCGGTCACTTTAGCGATTTGCGAAACGTTAGTCATGCCCGACATGAAAAGTTCAACGATTTGGTCTTTTTTGGTGACGCGCAACTGACGTTTTTCGCCAGTCGCCAATGACTTTTCAACTGCTTCTTTCATGTCAGTTTAGATGCATTTTTGATCCCGAAATTTGCCTTTTAAGCCTGTCGAAAATTAAAAAAAGAACGATTCGGAAATTCATCAATCCGACTCACCGGTTGTGCATCACAAAGATCTAAAATGCTCCGCACAAGTTCATAGTTTTCGTAGAAACTAACTAGGATGTCGCCCGGCTGCAGACGAGCGATTTCCCTTCTCAATGCCTCAGATTCATCCAAAATAATTTGGCAGTCACAATCGGGCACTTCATCTCTAACAGAATATAAAAGAATCTGCGCCACTTCGCCTGTAGCTCGCCCGCGCAAATCAGCATCTTCACGAATCACTACGCGATGAAAACCACGTGCGGCTATTCGTCCAGCTTGCATTACGAGGCTGTTCGCGCGATCCCCTGGAACAGCAATAATTCCAATGACGCGCCGTCCACCGTTATCCCATTTCGCCGTCATTTTGCAAATTGATTTGAAAGCCTCCGGATTATGACCGTAATCTAAAAAAACATAAGCACCGTCAACTTCATATAAATCGGCGCGTCCATGATTATGCTGTTCGGCTTGAAATGAACGCAAGGAGCTAGCAATCTGTTCGATTGTTAAATTTTGAGCACGACACGCCGCCACCGCCGCGAGTACGTTCGCTAAATTAAACTCAGCAAAACCGCCGAGTGCGATCGGAATTTCCTCAATTTTGATAATCGGCGTTTCGCCCATTCTACTAGCTTCTACCAACCAGCCGTTTCGCGCTGTATATGCTGTGCCACCTGATAAAGTATGACGCTTAAGCGTTATATGGTTTGGCTTAAGCGAAAAATAAACGATATTTTTTCGCACACTGCTGATGCGTGGCTCGTTTGCCAGACGCGCTAGCAATTCATCATCAGCATTTAAGACGAGAGTTCCACCTGCTCGAACTCTTTCGGCAATCAGCGACTTAATTCTTAAAATATCATTTATGTTTTCGATTCCGTCCTGACCAAAATGGTCAGGCTGAATGTTTGTGATAACTGCCACGTCAGACCAATCGTAACCTAAGCCTCTGCGAACGATTCCGCCGCGTGCAGTTTCTAAAACCGCTACTTCTACGAGCGGACTGGACAAAACGACTCTGGCTGATTGCGGTCCGGTTGTATCGCCTTTTTTGATACATTCGCCATCAATCCAAATACCATCGGTAGTCGTCATTCCGACACAGCTTCCAGCTTTCTCAAAAACGTGGGCAATTATCCGCGTAACGGTTGTTTTACCGTTCGTTCCCGTAACCGAAATCAGAGGGATTCGTGAAGCTGCGTCATTTGGATATAATTCTTCAATTAACGCCGAATTATCTATTTTATCAAGGTTCCCGTGAGCATTTGTTAAAGTTAAACGGCTTGCTTCAGCTGTAATCATCCGACTATTTCTGCCGTAACCTAATTGCAAAGAGTTTTCACCCTTTAATTGAACCGGGATATTTCTTTCTGTGGCAGCTTTGACAATGTCATTAAAACCGTTCTCAAGCCCTTGCTTCAAGACAATACGACGCGTTTCTGCCAAACTTCTTTTCATGAACATTTGGATTTGTTTGAGTGGCTCGTCCGCCGTTATCTTTATCACGAATTCAATTGCCGTTTCTAGTAAAAACTGCATTGCCTGAGCAGATTTATACTTAACAACTACAGTGTTGCAACGTGATTGTTTTTCGCTTTCACGAAGTTTAATATGATTTACGCCAATGCCGCAGTCAGCCAAATGCGAAAATTCGATGATGAGATGCTCAATAACATGATTTAAAAACGCCCCTTCGGTCCAACATTTGACAACACCTCCAGCAAGCCCGAAATTGCAGAAATGTTCTTCCAAGCTTGGTACTAGTGCAAGCAATTTCTCATTAAATTGAGGAAGATCTGTGCTTTTTTTGTCGGTTAGATCAGCAAAATCGAGCCACGCGATCAAAGCTGGATGAGGGGTATAAACGTTCGGACCTGAGAGATTTCTAATGCGTTCGATTTTCATTCAACACAATTCCGCAACTGTTCGATTTTGAACTTCAGCTTACGCCTTTCCGTTTTAGATGAAATGTCCGGTTTTCAGGCTTTTTTTAGGCTTAACAACAAAATTTGTCCGTGCCGCCGTGTTCGAGCAATCATCGTGCCAACAATCAATAATGAATATCGTTCCGATCTGTTTTCAACATGAAAAAAGACGGGATCAACCCGTCCTTTTCAAAAAATTTTGAATTTAAATTTTAGCTTACTGTCTCGCCTGCCTCGTTTTCAGGTGCGACCACAACGGCTTCGGTTTTAGTTGGAAAAGCCGTTTCCCGTTCCTGTTTTACAGTTTCAGTAAAGTTTTGGACTGGGCGTTTGTCAAAATTTGATTTAGCCTGCATCATGCTGCAATTACCTTCGAGAATCGCTCCCTGCTCCATTACTAAGGAAGGAGTTTGAATATTTCCAACGACTTTCGCCGTGCGTCCGAGTTCAATTCTTTCCGAAGCGATAATGTCGCCATTAATTGTGCCGTGAACGACGGTAGCGGCGACTGAAACGTTGGCATCAACCAACCCGCCCGAACCGACATACAAGGTTCCTGATTCCGAAGTGATTTTGCCGATTAGATGCCCATCAACGCGAAGCATTGATTTAAAGTCCGTTTCACCCGTAAGCGATGTACCGCTGCCGATAAACCCGCTCAAACGCCCTTCTTTAATATCCCGGGTAATGCTCTCGCTATCGGTGTAAACGCGGTTTGAATTAGGTGCGGTCTCGCCATTCCCTGTTCGAAAAGGCGGAGTTTCGCTAGTTTGCGATGCAAAACCAAACTGTTGTCCATTTTTATTTACATCAAAGGTTGAATCTTCTGGTTGTTGAGAGGTTTCCGGTTTTATATTGGTATTATTCCTACCCATTCTAATCATTTTAGTTTTCCTCCGAATAATTTAAAGACAATTTTCGCTGCGCCTTTTGAAAGGAATTGAAAGCGGTTTACAAGTCGTCCGTTTTTTGCCGACTTTCTGATTGTCGGAAATTGAGATGCCGGTTTGGGTTTAGGCAAATTTCCTTCGCCGTGTCCAATCATAAAGACTTTGTATCGCCATGTCTAGCTTTATCTGCAATTCGATTTGTCACCACACGCGCAGCATGTCATTCTTAACTTGTAAAATTTGTGAGGAGAAATGCAAGTAATTGTTTACCGAAAGTAAAGTTAAAACAAAGTTGCTGCGTCAGATGGGCGAAGCAATCAGAGATTTTTCAATGATTGAAGAAGGTGATCGGGTGATGGTATGTCTGTCAGGCGGCAAAGACAGTTATACAATGCTCGATTTGCTGCTCGATGTACAGCGCCGCGCTCCAGTCAAATTTGAGATTTTAGCCGTCAATCTCGACCAAAAACAGCCAGGTTTTCCCGCCGAAATTCTGCCGAGTTATTTGACCGACTTGAAAGTGCCGTTTCGCATTATTGAAGAAGATACCTATTCAATCGTGACGCGGCTAGTGCCGGAAGGAAAAACCTTTTGTTCAGTTTGTTCAAGGCTCCGGCGGGGCATTTTATACACTACAGCGCAACGCGAAAATTGCAATAAAATTGCCCTCGGGCATCATTCCGATGATATTATCTCGACTTTCCTGCTTAACATTTTCTTTGTCGGACAGCTAAAAGCGATGCCCCCGATTCTGCGCTCTGACAACCGCAAAAACACCGTTATCCGTCCGCTCGCTTACTGTAAAGAGAAAGACATTGCCAAGTTTGCCCAAGAAAGGCAATTTCCGATTATTCCCTGTAATCTATGTGGCTCACAGCCTAATCTAAAACGCGCGCGTGTGAAAAAAATTGTCGAAGAACTCGAAAAAGAAATTCCGCATGTTCGTTCTTCGATTTTAACGGCTTTGACCAATGTCAACCCGTCACATTTGCTTGACGCTGATTTGTTCGACTTCAAAAATTTTCAAATGTTGCTCAAGCAACTCAAACCTCTTCACGGTAGTGTTGAGAATGAGCTCGACGCAGTTTTTAATCATTCAGATGAAGAATTCAAACAACCCGCACTTGCCCAAGTTTTGAATTAAAAGAAAGCGTGAACCTAAAAAAGTTAGCGCTTTCTTATTGATATTATCTAATCCGTTAACTTTCCAATCTAACTTCCTCTCTATAAAGTTATAAATAGAATTTTGCAGCAAACTTTTCCACAAGTGGAAAAGTTTGCTACTTGAGAGGCGAAATTTCTCGAAGTTTCTCGACAATTTCCGGCAACACACTTAAGACAAAAGTAATTTCTGCTGCACTTGACTTACGCGATAGTGAAAACCGAATTGCTCCCATCGCGTCATGATAGGAAATATTCATTGCACTTAAAACCGATGAGGCAGTATGTGTTTCAGAATTACACGCCGAACCGGTCGAAACGTAAATTTCTTGTGCGTCAAGATGCGCCAAAATAGTTTCGCCTTCGATACCCGCAAAGGATATATTAGTTGTGTTTGGAAGGCGGAGTCCCGAAACAGTCGTTCCATTAACACGAGTGTCTGGAATTTTTTTCAAAATTTCGTTTTCTAAAAGGTCGCGCAAGCCACGAACTTTAACTTGGGAATCTAAATTTTTCACCAATTCACAAGCCGTTCCGAGACCAATAATCGAGGCAACATTTTCTGTTCCGGCACGTTGGTTGCGTTCTTGTCCGCCGCCCAGCAAGAAAGGTGATAGTCGTAAGCCGTCACGAACATACAATGCGCCAACACCTTTCGGAGCGTGAAATTTATGCCCTGAAATTGAAAACAAATCAATCTCTGTGGAGGATAAATTAATTGGAATTTTGCCAACCGACTGTGCTCCATCAACATGAAACAAAGCGCTTGATTGTTCTTTGACAATTTCACCGATTCTCGCAACCGGAAACAAAACACCGGTCTCATTGTTTGCTTGCATTACCGAAACTAAAGCCGTGTTTTCGTTTATTGATTGACTAAGAGCATCTAAATCAAGCAGACCGTAGGCGTCAACATCAATACTAATAATTTCGTAACCGTAATTTTGTAACTTTTCGCAGTTTCGTGCCACTACTTCATGTTCGACTTTAGTTGTCACTATGCGTTTTTTGGCAGGAAAATTTTTAAGGGCAGAAAGGAATGCCCAATTTGTACTTTCCGTCCCGCCGGAGGTGAAAACAATTTCACTTGTATTCCGAGCACCTAAAGTTGCAGCAACTTGTTCACGGGCGTTTTCTAGAGCAAGACGCGCTATGCGCCCAAAACTATGGGAAGAAGACGGATTACCGTAAAATTCGTTTAAAAACGGCTGCATTGCCGCCAGTACGGCAGGCGCAGTTTGAGTGGTAGAGTTGTTATCGAGATAAATCATGACAAAAAATTATTAGCGGAAAAGAAGGTCTTGCGAGTAAAATAGCTAATTACGAAGTAATCTCAAAATTATTTTTCGAGAATTTAAATTTGTGGGCAGGCTAAAAGTAACAGATGCAAGCGGACGCGAGTGGGAGCAGGAATTACTGCCGCATTTGGTTTATACCATCGGACGTTCGCCGTCAAACCAGATTGTTTTGCGTGATCCGCGAACTTCGCGACATCATGCCCAAATCCGTTATGGAAATGGTTGTTTCACATTAATTGATGGATATGAAGCCGCTGGCGAGGTGAGACGAAGCGTCAATCGAGTTTTTGTTAATGGCGAAGCTATTGCGGAAAAGCAGCTGACGGACGGCGATGAAATTCTGGTCGGAGCAAGCAAGCTGATTTTTGAAAAGGATTTTCGCTCGGGTAAATTAAATTTTGACGATCGTCCGCTCGGACGCACACAGCTTTTGCTGTCCTCTGACGCTTTAATGCAGAGCGTCAAGGGTAAAAAAATCGCTCTTGAATTGCAGACGGACACAAGTGAAATTGAAGATCTGCGGCGTAAAGCAAAGATTCTCGAACTGCTCTATGAAATGAGCAAAACGCTGACGGGCGCATTTGATTTGCAAACTATTTTTGCAAAGGCGACCGATGTTATTTTTGAAGCAACCCCAGCTGACCGCGTTGTGGCATTGCTTAAGGTTAATAACGTTTCGGGCAGCGAACAAAACGATGAATTATATCCGATTGCCACCAAAACTAGGAGTTCAGAATTAAGCGGTTTAACCGGCAAATTGACAATTAGTCGAACAATCACGCACAAAGTGATGAGCGAGGGTTTGGCATTGCTTTCACAGGATGCTCGGACGGACGCAGAATTTTCGGGCGTAGATTCGATTGTCACGCAAGGTGTGCGCTCGACGATTTGTGCCCCGCTGATGACGGAATCTGGTGTGCACGGTGCAATTTATGCTGACCGCCTCGATCCATTTGCAGCATTTACGGCAGACGATTTAGCCTTAATCAGCGCAGTTACAGCAAATACTGCGGTTGTTGTCGAAACCATCAGAGCGCATGAACGCCTCGCGCGCGAACAAGTTGCGCGAGCTAATTACAGTCGCTTTTTGCCGCCATATGTGGTTCAACAATTGCTAGAAAAACCAGAGTCATTTGCGCTTGGCGGAACAAATCAAATTGTTACCGTCTTGTTTGCGGACATTAGAGGATTTACGAGGCTATCTGAACGCGAGAAACCGGAAAAGATTTTGCAGCTTTTGAATCGTTATTTTAGCGAAATGACCGAACTAATTTTTATGCACGGTGGAACGCTCGACAAATATATCGGAGACGGCTTGATGGCTCTTTTCGGTGCGCCAACTGCTTCGCCTCAAGATGCAACTAATTCAGTGAGAACAGCAATTGCTATGCAGCGACGCCTTCAGGAATTAAATATAGAATTAAAAGCAGATGGTTTTGAAGAGCTCGGCATCGGCATCGGTTTGCATACGGGTGAAGCAATTGTTGGTTATATTGGGTGCGAAAAGCGTTCGGAATATACCGCAATCGGCGATACAGTAAATTTAGCAGCGAGGCTCGAAGCCAATGCCCTCGCCGGACAAATTTTAATGAGCGGAGTTACAGCCGCAGCACTGCGCGATTCATTTTCGCTTGTTCCGCGAGATTCGATAACAGTCAGAAACCGTGTGCAAACCGTGCCACTCTTTGAAGTTCAATGGAAGTGAAACAAAAAATATGAGTCAGCAATCAAGAAGTTTGATAAATCCTCCTCACTCATCTCCCACGAATTATTCGGATATGTCATTTTTTACGAAAACATCGGCATTTTTGGGCTTGACCGCACTACGAAACCTTGTGAGCGATTCGATAGCTATTGACATGGGTACAGATAGCACAATCATCGCGGTGGCGGGGCGCGGCATCATAGCCGACGAGCCATCACTAGTAGCGGTTGACGAAATCAAAAATGAAATTATTGCTTACGGGCGTGAAGCCGCCAACATGCTTGGACGCGAAGGACGCGATGTCAAAGTGATCGCTCCGTTAATGGGCGGCGTGGTAGCGGATTTTGAGCGAACACAGGAAATGCTGGGGCATTTTGTCGCGCAAGCGAGAAGTGGAGTTTCGCAATTTAGCCGTCGCGCCATTATGAGTGTTATTTCTGAAGTCACGCATGTCGAACAACGGGCGCTTTTGAATGCTGTCGAGAGCGCGCATGTCGGCAAAGTTTATATGATGGAAGAAGGTCTGGCGGCAGCATTCGGGGCGGGAATCAGCCCGCGTGATCGCCGGGCGTCGGCTGTTATTGACATCGGAGCCAGCACGACTAATATTGCTATCGTTGCTAACGGCGCAGTAGTACATTCACGTTCAGAACGTCTCGGTAGTGCGAGCATCAATCTCGCACTTGCCAATCACATCAGAAAACACCGTGGTTTGACTATTGGCGACGAAACGGCGGAACATTTGAAAACTGAATTTGTAACGCCGACTCTGCCTGAAGATTTGGCACAAGAAATTGTCGTGCGCGGACGCGACGTGCAAACCGGTAGTCCGGGCGCAGTGGCGGTCACCACGGGCGAGCTTTATCCAGTTGTTGAAGCTATAGTTCGACGTATTTATAACTCCATTGATCAGGCTTTGACCGAACTGCCGGCGGAAGTTGCAGCTGACGTTCACGAGCGTGGTTTGATTCTAACAGGCGGCGGCGCATTATTTAATGGCTTGGATAATTATTTGCGCGAAAAAACCAAATTGCCTGTAATGATTGCTGAAGAACCTCGTTACGCAACTGTGCGCGGGCTGCTGCAAATGTTCGACGAACCGTTACTTTTGCGCCGCGTCGCCCGTAATGAACCGCATTTACTACAAAATGCTGAAGTTCCGTTTGAGGCATAGCCTTTTAAGCTTTTAGCGTCTGAGTTCGCAACGGTTGCATCAAAATTGATTGCAGCTCTACTATTGCTGTTAACTCCTAAACGCTATGAATCTTTTAGAATTTTCACGTCGGCAAGTTCTTATTGCCCGTATCCTCGGAATTCCGGTCAAAGCGGATTATCGTTGGTTTATCGTCTTTGCATTGATGATGTGGCTGACGGCGATCAACATTCCTAAAGAGTATAATTTAAGCCTACTTGTAGCTTTGCTGCTCGGAGCAGTAACTACCTTGGCTTTTTTTGTTTCGATTTTCGGACATGAACTTGCGCACGCGATTGTTGCCCGTTTTGAAAATATCGAAACGCAAGAGATTGTGCTGCATCCATTCGGAGGTTTGGCGCGAATGAAACGCGAACCAGATAATCCGCGGGCAGAATTTCGAATTGCGATAGCAGGACCTGCTGCTAGCTTTTTGATTGGTATTATTTTTTTGGTAGCAGCTTCAATAGCTGAAATTAGTGGATTGCGACTCGTCGCCATTTTGCTAGGACTGTTATTTTTCAGTAATGTTCTGCTAGCGATTTTTAATTTGTTTCCCGGTTATCCGCTTGACGGTGGGCGCGTTTTGCGGGCTTTTCTGTGGCATCGCGGTTATGAACTCAACGAAGCCACGCGTTTGACCGGGCGGTGCGGACAAATTATTGCCATTGCGTTAATCATTTTCGGCTTATTTATTACGCTGCTTCGAGGTGATTTGTTTACAGGCATTTGGACTATTTTGGTTGGTATTTTTTTGCTGGATTCGGCAAGCGGCATTGTCGGTTACACGCTCAAAACCGACAGGCTGACGGTTGGCGAAGTGATGTCCTCACCTTTTGCGCTCAAACCGGAGACTTTCATCAGTCAATTAGTTGACACTATTTTGCCGCTCCACCGTCAAACAGCTTTTCTGGTCGCGCAAAGTAATCGCTTGTACGGCATTCTCTCGCTCGAGGATTTGCAAAAACTGCCGCGTGAAAGCTGGCATAAAACGCAAGTTCGCCAAATTATGCGTCCGGTTAACGATGATTTTTTCGTTGATGCGGCGACAAAACTTCGCGATGCTCGGGAACTAATGAGCGAAAATGGCATCGGCGCACTCGCCGTGCTTGACAACAACGGCTTGCTCGTCGGATTTTTGCAAAAAGGCAGGATTCGGAAAAGACCATAGTTTAATTGTCATTTATTATTAAATGTGAATACTATTTTACTGATAAATGATAAGTGATAGTTGTTAAATGAACGCTTTCTTAACAGGATTTCCCGGCTTTATTGCCGGACGTCTAGTCGAAAAACTTGCTGGGCGTGACACACGCTTTTTTCTGCTTGTCCAGTCTGCTTTTATCGAAAAAGCAATGCGTGAGATTGAAAAAATTGCCGCCCGTGTGAATGTGCCGCTCGAAAATTTTTATTTACTCGAAGGTGATATCACGCACGAGAATCTAGGTTTATCGGCCGAAGATGTGAAGTTTGTGCAGGCTGAAGCGACACATGTTTTCCATCTCGCTGCCATTTATGATTTAGCGGTCAAAAAAGAGTTGGCTTTCCGCGTCAACGTCCAAGGGACTAAAAACGTTAATGTACTAGTTAAAACAATTCAAAATTTGCAGCGTTACAACTATGTGTCAACTTGTTACGTCGCCGGAAAGCGAACGGGCAACATTCTCGAAACTGAGCTTTTTCACAACGCCGGATTTCGCAATTTTTATGAAGAAACAAAGTATCTTGCCGAAGTCGAAGTCGAAGAATTAAAGCGCGAGCTGCCAACCGTGATTTTTCGCCCCTCAGTTGTGGTTGGTGATTCCGACACCGGCGAAACTGTCAAATACGATGGCATCTATTCATTGATTTTGTATTTGCGAAAATTCCCCGCTCTGCTTTCACTTTTTAATATTGGCAATAACATTGTCAAACTCAATCTTGTTCCGGTTGATTTTGTAGTTAATGCAATCTCAGCGCTTTCAACCGACGAGGCAGCGGTTGGTCAAACTCTGCAGATCGCCGACCCGGCGCCGCTAACCACACGAGAGATTTTTGATACGATTGCCGAACATTTAGCAAATCGCAAATCGGCAATTAGTTTTCCAACTGCGTTAGTTGAAAAATCGTTGATGCTGCCGATGACGCCCGTACTTTCAGGTTTGCCGCATGTTGGTGTGCCATATTTCTTCCTTGAACAAACCTACGATACAAGCTGTGCGCAAAAGTTACTTGTCCCGCGTAGCGTTTCGTGTCCGCCATTCCCGACTTATGTAAGAACTTTGCTCGAATTTGTTAAGGAAAATCCTCAACTCTAAGGAAATCTCAACAAATTACAATTAAAATAAAAAATTTCTGGATAATTCTGGAGATTTAACATTTCTTTTGACACGGACTGCTTGACAGAAATGAGTGTTTTGCGTAGCATCATCCGTCGTTGGTGTTTTATCCCAATACAAACCGGTTTTCAATTAAATCGGCAATAACTTACAAGAAATGAAGATTTGCTGTTTCCCCTCGCCTGTATTTCGTAAAGTGCGCGTTCCCTCGTGTCTTGGCTGAATACAGGCTTTTGCTTATTGCACTTTCAGCACACTTTCGCTCGAAAGCGTGTTTCGACTAAACACTTATTTTAGCCTTGCAAATTATTCTATTCGCAACAAATCGTTTCAAACTCAATGAATTTTTCAGGAGGAACTAACCCTAAATGTCTAGAACTATCGGTAAAGTAAAATGGTTTAACAACTCGAAAGGCTACGGATTTATCGAACAGCCCGGTCAATCCGATGTTTTCGTACATTACAGCTCGATTAAAGAAGAAGGCTACAAAACCTTAACACAGGGTGATGAAGTCGAATACGATGTGATGCAAGGTCCGAGAGGATTGCAAGCCGAAAATGTCACTAAAGTCTATGTAAATTAAGCGGTTTCTAATTTTGACAAAACAAAAGCAGCCTTTACAGAAGGCTGCTTTTGTTTTGAGCATCTGAAGAATTAAATCATTTTTCGGCTTTAGCTTTAAAAATAACTCGCCCGTTAAGCGCGCCAACCTCAAAAGAAACCTTTTCGCAACCGGATGATTGTTTAAAGCGCTCGGTTTGCGCAGTCAATTGCGCTTGAAAATTTGAGAATGTAAGCTCCTTCGCATTCTCGCCGCAAGCTGTTTGAGCATTAATTAACGCTTGATAAATTGCTTGAACCGTTTGTGTTTCATCTTTAACATTCGCACAAATAAAGCTAGCGGTTGGCGACTGCTGAGGCTGTTTCGGTTTTCCGGCTCCGGCTGCTTGCGCCGTAACTTTTGCTAAAGTGGCTGAATCGCGTCCTTCTTCACGCTCTCTTAATGTTCGCCGCCATAATTCTCGAAAAGCAGTGAACCTTGCCGTCAGAGTATTATATTGATAGCGCTGAGCGAAACTGAGAGACCGTTCGTCTCCGAGTCTTTTGAGCATCGTTTCAACACGGTTTTTTGTATCGTATGGCGCGCGTTTTGCGGCGCCGTTAAAATAAATATCGTACTCAATTTTGAGTCGGCGAATGTCTTCTTCGAGACGAATAAGCTGCTGGTCAAGAGTAACTTTTTCCTCGCCCGTAATGTCGCGTTTATTAATATTTAGCTCGGCTTGACGAGCGAATCTATTATTATTTATTGCCATGTTTAAATCATTTGCCTTTTTTCGTAAAGATAGGCAAATGTATTACCATTAATAGTTTAAATTGTTTTAAATTTGATTGTCAATGTTTTGCAAATTTACGGTTATTGCCTTTCCTCCCTTCGTTCTTTATCTTTGGCAATAAGTAGAAATGAAACAGAAAATTCCAAATAAAAGCAAAAGAATTTCACCAATGCGCTTTCTCCCAGCGATTGACGCGTTGCTTAGTTCCCCGACTGCCAAGCAGCTGAGCGCGGAAGTTGGCTTAAATAAATTAACTGTTATGGCGCGTCAGACGGTTGAAATCTTGCGGAATGAATTACGCCAAGATCTAAATGGAGAGTTTTCTAAAAAAAGTTTATTGCATAAAGCCGAAACCATGTTGCGGCAAAAATTTGAGGCAACAAAACTCCAAAGATTTCAACGAGTTATTAACGCAACGGGAGTAGTGATTCACACTAATTTAGGACGCGCGCCGCTTTCGGATGCCTCGAAGCAAGCAGTTTTTAAAATCGCCTCCGGTTATTGCACGCTTGAATACGATCTGGGAACCGGAAAACGCGGGCGGCGCGGCCAACAAGCAGAAAAATTATTATGCGAATTGACCGGCGCGGAATCTGCGTTAATCGTCAATAATTGCGCGGCGGCAACTTTTCTAGTTTTGTCTGCGTTTGGCGCCGGCGGCGAAGCGATTGTTTCACGCGGTGAACTGGTTGAAATCGGCGGCGATTTTCGAGTTCCGGATGTTATGGCGCAATCAGGGACGCGGCTTGTCGAAGTGGGCACCACTAATCGCACAAAGGTCAAAGATTTTGCCGATGCAATCACTGAAAATACAAAACTTCTAGTTCGCGTTCACCCGTCGAATTTTCGGATTGTCGGATTTACGGCGATGCCCAATATTCTAGAACTGGCAGAACTGGCGCGAGCCCAAAACATTTTACTCTACGAAGATGCTGGAAGCGGAGCGTTAAATGACTTAAGCGGGATTGGCTTGATGAACGAGCCCGTAATCGAACATTCAATAAAAGCGGGCGCGGACGTTGTTACATTTAGCGGCGATAAACTTTTGGGTAGCGTTCAAGCTGGCATCATTGTCGGCAGATCAGAAGTAGTGGAAAAACTGCGAAAACATCCGCTTTATCGCGCTTTGCGCGTTTCTAAAATGTGTTACGCAGCTTTAGCGGCAACGCTCGAATCTTACCAGCGCGGAAAGCAATTTGACGAAATTCCAGTTTTGCAAATGTTGTCGCAAACAAAAGACGAAATCAGAAGGCGCGCTGAGAATTTTATCGAAAAGTCACAAGAATTTAAATTTTGTAATTTCAAATTTGGATTGTTAGATGGCACCTCCGCTGTTGGCGGCGGTTCAGCCCCTCTCGCGCAATTGCCAACAGCATTGATTTCTCTAGAATCCGACAAATTTTCTGTAGTCGAAATCGAAGAACATTTACGGTCGTCGTCGCCGCCTGTGATTGCGCGAGTGGCTGATAATAAAGTTTTGCTGGATCTGCGAACAATTTCCACCTCGGAGATAAACGAAATCTTATTAGTCTTGCAACAGATAGAATCGAATCAATCGACGGCAATTTAAGCATTGTTTTTTGCGGAGATATTTTTTTTGCGACACAACTTTGCCATTAACATTTTGGCAAAGTCTGCTAAACTCTACTTGCCCCGCGACTCGATTTCGACTGAAATCGGTGCATGATTGTTCTTCAAACGCTTTTCTGATTAATGACTTTTTTTGGCAAGGCGAAACCTCAAAACAGAAAGGCGCATCAAACTTGATTGCCGGGATGAGCGTTTACATAATTTTCGTTATTTTACAGATCTTTGGCAAATTCACGATCTTTCGATGAAAATGGGTTATTGAAAAAAGGCGTGCCCACCCCACACGTCCCGTCCGCACGAAACGAGGTGTAAAACATTATGCAAGAGCAGGATGGCAACAACAAATTCAGTATTACAGAGCGTTTAAAGGCTTTGCGCGAAGAACGCGAAGCTCTGCGTTGGGAAGGAACTTTTCAGGATTACTTTGAACTCGTCACGCAAAACCCGCGCCTTGCGCAACTCTCACACGCGCGCGTCAATGAAATGATACATATCGCCGGAACCGAAAGGCTAAACGAAGGCGGGCGCGACGAAATTATTCGTTACAATTTTTTCGCCGATGAGCTTTACGGAATTGAAGAATCCATCGCAAAAATTGTCGAATATTTTAAATCGGCGGCTCAGCGTCTCGAGGTTCGCAAACGGATTCTTCTTTTGATGGGTCCGGTCGGCGGCGGTAAATCAACGATTGTCACTTTGATTAAACGCGGTTTGGAGCATTGGACTGGTACCGAAGGTGGTGCGGTTTACGGTATTAAAGGTTGTCCGATGCACGAAGACCCGCTTCATCTAATTCCACAAGAATTACGTCCCGAAATCGAACGGCTCTATGGTATTTATATCGAAGGCGATTTATGCCCGCACTGTACCTACGAATTGCTTCACAACACCGGCGGCAGACACGAAGACGTAATGGTTGAACGCATCACTTTTTCTGAAAAAGATCGTGTCGGCATTGGCACCTTCGCTCCATCAGATCCAAAATCACAAGATATTACTGAACTTACGGGTTCGATTGATCTCTCAACAATCGGTGATGTCGGGGTTGAATCGGACCCGCGAGCATATCGTTTTGACGGCGAATTAAATATCTCAAATCGCGGTGTTATGGAATTTATCGAAATGCTCAAGTGCGACGAAAAATTTCTATACTCCCTGCTTACGCTGTCGCAAGAGCAAAACATCAAGACCGGTCGTTTTGCAATGATTTACGCGGATGAGGTAATTCTTTCGCACACCAACGAAAATGAGTATGCCGCTTTTGTCGGCAATCGTAAATCGGAAGCGCTGCAAGACCGAATTATTCTCGTTAAAGTACCATATAATCTACGCGTTTCTCAGGAAGAACGCATTTACGAAAAATTGTTGGGGCAATCTGAAGCTCTGCGCAACGTTCACATTGCACCGTTTACGCTCAAAGTCGCAGCAATGTTTGCGGTCCTGACGCGCCTCGAAGACCCGAAAAAAGCCAATGTTGATTTGGTTAAAAAGATGAAGCTTTACGACGGTGAAGAAGTCGAAGGCTTCAAGTCAAAGGATGTTCGTGAACTCAAGGATGACACCATCCGCGAAGGCATGGACGGCATCAGCCCCCGTTACATTATCAATCGGCTGTCAACCGCGCTCGTTAAAGACGGAGTTAGATTTATTACTCCGATTGACGCTCTGCGAGCTATCAAAGACGGTTTTGACCAGCACACCGGGATTTCCGCCGAGCAAAAAGAGCGGTATCTAAATTTAATTTCGGCGGCGCGCAAAGAATATGACGAAATAGCCAAATCAGAAGTCCAACGCGCATTCGTTTATTCTTACGAAGAAATGGCCAGAACAATGTGCAATAACTATTTGGATAACGTCGAAGCATATTGCAACAAAGAACGCCTGCGTGATCCGATTACCGAAGAGGAGATTGAGCCGGATGAAGCTTTAATGCGCTCGATCGAACAGCAAATCGGCATCTCGGAAAATGCTAAGAATACTTTCCGGCAGGAAATCTTAATTCGTATTTCGTCGTTTGCCAGAAAAGGAATACAGTTTGATTACAAATCGCACGAACGACTTAAAGAAGCGATTGAGAAGAAAATTTTCGCCGATTTAAAAGATGTCGTCAAAATTACAACTTCAACCAAAACACCTGACCCGGATCAACTGCGGCGTACCAACGAGGTAATTGACAGACTAGTCCGCGATCACGGTTACACGCCGGAAAGCGCGAACGAGCTTTTAACTTACGTCGGAACGCTTTTATCAAGGTAGGTGATGGATGATAACCGATAGGTGAGAGGAAAATACTTCTTTTGCGGTGCTTTCCTATCACCTATTACTATGTAGCCATCACTAAATTTATTTGTATGAAAAAACGTTACTTATTTGCAGGAATCGGCGGAATTGCGGGCGCAGCAGTAGCTTGGAAGCTCGCTGCCCGTGAGAAAGAAACAACTTGGGAAAACCATGCCGATTCGCTACCTTTTGCCGACCATTCGCATTTTACTGAAGTTGACGGAGTAAAAATCCATTTTCAGGAATTTGGCGAGAAAACTGCTCCGCCTATCTTGATGATTCACGGTTACAGTTCCTCAACCGCAACTTGGAACAATGTCGCGCCGCGTTTAGCGAATGCGGGTTTTCGCGTTTTAGTAATTGATTTGATTGGAGCAGGTTTTTCGGAAAAGCCCGCTTGGGCGGAGTACACTTTTGATATGCAGGCGCGAATGATTGTGCGTCTGATGAACTGTCTGGGAATCGGGCGCGCGACGCTCATCGGCAGTAGCTACGGGGGCGGTGTGGCTGCTGCGGTTGCGCTGGATAATCCCGAAAGAGTGGAAAAACTCGTGCTTGTCAGCGCAGCCTGTAATGATGAAGTTAGAAATTTTGCCATTACTAAATTGATAACTTTGCCCATTTTAGGTGATATCTTTACGCCTTTTTTGACCGGCTCGAAAACTTATATTCGCGCCAGACTGCGAAGTTCGCTCAACTCGGCAAATTACCATTTGATTGACGATGACCGCGTTGCCGGAATTATGCGCCCGCTGCAATCTGCTGACGCGCATCGCGCCCTGCTCGTTTCACTCAAAAATTGGCATGCTGAACGTATCGAACGCAATGCTCCTAACATTAAACAGCCAACGTTATTAATTTGGGGTGAAAACGACCGCGTGATTCCGCTTCACAACGGACGCACTCTGCATCGTTTAATTTCCGACTCGCGCCTAGTGGTTTTCAAAAACTGCGGACATCTCCCGCACGACGAATACACCGACGATTTTCTCAAACTTGTTACCGAATTTTGCAAAAGCCAAAACTCAAATTCAGGCGAGCCAAGCTGACTTTGAACTCTAAACTTTGAACTTTGAATTTATGAGCGTTCAACGCAACGATTGGTCGCTTCAACGCAAAGGAATTGTTGATCAGGAACGGCACAAAGAGCGCGTTAGGGATGCCATTCGCAAAAACTTAGGTTCAATTGTCTCAAACGAAGGCATTATCATGTCTGATGGGAGCAAAACCGTTAAAGTCCCGATTCGTGAGCTCGATGAATTCAAATTTCGCTTTGACCGCAACAAGAAAAAGCATGTCGGACAGGGTGACGGCAAATCTAAAGTCGGTGATGTTATCGCTCGTGAAAATCAACCCGGTCAGGGGCAAGGAAGCGGCGGCGGCGAAGCCGGAAATACGGGCGGTGGTGAATATTATGAAGCTGAAGTAGATATTGATGAACTCGCCGCGTTGATTTTTGAAGATTTGAGTTTGCCGTTTTTGGAAGAACGTAACAAAAAAGCCGTTCCGACCAAACAAACGCGCTTTACTGAAATCCGCAAAACCGGCGTCATGGCAAACCTCGACAAACGCCGGATGATCATGGAAAACATCAAACGCAACGCCCGCGAAGAAGGAAAGGCACGTTTTGGCAATGTCAAAAAAGAAGATTTGCGTTTTAAGACTTGGGAAGAAACCACCAAATTTGAATCAAGCGCAGTCGTTATTTCAATGATGGACGTTTCCGGTTCGATGACGGAATTCAAGAAATACATCGCCCGCTCGTTTTATTTCTGGATGGTGCGCTTTCTGCGGACAAAATACGATAACGTCGAAATCATCTTTATCTCGCATCATACCGAAGCTAGAGAAGTTACCGAAGAGCAGTTTTTCACCCAGGGCGAATCGGGCGGGACGGTCGTTTCATCAGCTTATACTTTGGCACTCGAAATCATCAAAAAACGTTACAATTCAGCAGATTGGAATATTTATCCTTTTCATTTTTCCGACGGCGATAACTATTATTCCGACAATGAAGAAGCCGTCAAGCTCGCCGATGAACTCATTAACATCTGTAATTTATTTGGTTACGGCGAAATTGGCGAAGAAGGATTTCCCGGTTTCCGTCGCCCCGCCGGCGCGCTGCTTTCTGTTTTTAACGAACGCCTCAAAAATAAAGAACGCTTTGTCGGCGTTAGAATCGAGGACAAAGAAGACGTTTATCCTGCGCTCAAAGAATTCTTTGGCAAAAAGTATGAAAACGTTTGAAATCGAGCAATTTTGGCGAGCTTATCTTGCTTCCTCATTGGCAATTACGGCACACCGAAACAAAAATGTGCCAGAAGCGTGGAATTTTGGTAATACGCCGGAAATGGCTGACCAGCTGGGACACCTTGTTTTAGCCGGAACAAAAACGGCAACCTGTGCACTTGTGACAGATTTTGAAAACGGAAAAATTCCTCAAGTCGGAGAATTAAGCATTGTGCTGGATGGTCAGGAAAACCTGCTTTGCCTGATTGAAACAACTGAAGTAGAACTCAAGCATTTTAATCAGGTTGACGAAAAATTTGCCTCTGAAGAGGGCGAAGGCGACTGCACACTCGAGTATTGGCGCCAGGTGCATCAAGACTACTTTACTCGCCAATGTCAGCAAAACGGGGAAACTTGGGATGAAAATAGAATGTTGATGTGCGAAAGATTCAAGGTTCTTTTCAACCGACAAGATTCCTAAAAATAATCGTTCTTTGGCAAAAAAGACTGAAGTTTAGTCCTCATACGAAACATGACGCAACAACCGCAACAAGAAACTGAAATTCCTTCAAAAACTAGAGCCCTAATATTTCGCGGAAAAGCCGCTTTGCTCCAGCTTCGCCGCGGCTGGCAAAACTCCTTTGATCGCCAAATCAACAGTTTTAGCGTTAATCACGAATTAAAATACCAACCAATTATCGGCGAATCAAAAACTGCTTTGTGGACGGAAAACAACAGGGCAGAACAATTTCTACTGGCCGGAAAGATTCAAAATTTACGCGTTGCCGTTCAAAAATTAAATGGCGCAGAAATTCCGGCGGGAGCGACGTTTAGTTTTTGGGCGCAAATCGGAAAAACAACTCGGCGCAAAGGTTATGTGGCGGGACGAGAGCTACGCGAAGGCTGTATTATTCCAAACATCGGCGGCTGGCTATGCCAGCTTTCCAATGCGCTTTACGACGCTGCTTTGCAAGCCAATTTGGAAATTATCGAACGCCACGCGCACACGCAAATCATTCCCGGTTCTTTAGCTGAAATGAATCGCGATGCCACTGTTTTCTGGAATTATGTTGATCTACGCTTTAAATCCGAGAATGCTTTTCGGATCGAAGCAAATTTGAGCGCAAATCATCTGACTGTTCGATTCAAAGCCAGGGAATCTAAGATTCACCAAATAACGCCGATAACGGCAATCCAAAATCCAAAATCCAAAATCCAAAATCCTAATTCATGCATGACGTGCGGCGTAGGTGATTGTTTTCGCAGTCTCAAGCAAAGCGAAAACCTCGAATTCGGGCGCACCACATTTTTGGTTGACGAATTTACGCCGGAATTTGATTTGTATTTGCAGGAAAACCGCCAGTCAAACGATTTATTGTTCGTCCCGCTTGACGGCAAACGTTTCAAAAAACCGAATTATGCTTGGACGCGTGCGGGATTTGCCAAACTCAAACAAAGTTGGCTGACAACGCTTGTTCGCTCATATAAATCTCGCCGCCTTGCCGCGCAAGGAGCGCAACGCCAACGTAACTTATTATTAATGGCGGAAAAACTTGCGGTAAGTTACGCAAAAAAATTACCGTTTGACGCAACACACTTGGTAGTGCAGCAAAACTTGCTGCCGTTTTTATGGCGCGATGGACATTTAGGCGGCAGAACTTTTGACGTTTTAATGACGGCGCTGCCTATAAAAACTCTGCAGGAACAGCTTGATTATGCGGCTTCACTGCATCCCGAAAGCCCGACGCTTGGTGATTTTCGCGCTGAAAATCAATTATTGGAAAACGAAACCGAAGCGTTAAAAAATGCTCGCAAAATTATTACGTCGCACACTGAAATTGCCGCGCTCTTTGTGGACAAATCAATTTTGCTGGATTGGAAAATGCCGCCACCGAAAGTCTTTGAAAAAAAACAAAGCGAAAAATTCACGATTGTGTTTCCGGCTTCAACTGTTGGGCGCAAAGGCGTTTACGAGCTGCGCGAAGCATTAAGTGCTTTGCCGGAAGAAATTAAACTAATTATTCTCGGCGCGGAGTTGGAAGGCTCCGGCTTTTGGCGCGGGTTTGATGTCGAACACGGCTCCAACGATTGGCTTCAAAGAGCAGATTTGGTTGTGCTGCCAGCATTTGTCGAACACAAGCCGCGTCGTCTGCTATTGGCCGCCGCTAGCGGCGTCTCCGTCATTGCTTCAAAAGCCTGCGGTCTGGAAAACGTGCACGGTATCACGAGCATTAAATCAGGCGATGTTGAGTGGCTGCGCCGCGAAATTGAAAAAGCGCGATTCAAACGCAAACCTTTTGCTGCTCACGGTCATGAAATTGTCAAAACTCAGTAAAAAGTTTTATAACCAGCCTCAAGCAACAAAATCAGTTCTTCGCCGCACAAAGAAATTGTTTGAAACTTCAATTTTCTTTGGCGGAGTCACTCTTGAAAATTATTTTTGGTTTGTTGCTCGGCGCTTTGATGTGCGTCGGTATTTACGGACAAGCGGAGCAAGCTGCAGAAATCCGCGTCGAGGACATTTCGTTGGCGCGCGATAACGGGAGCGGAAAACCGGGTGAGGTAGTTGATAATTTTGTAATCACGGATGTTCCGCTGCACTGTCTTATTCAACTTAGCTCAACCGCCGCCGTCACAGTAAAAATGAATCTTGTCGCTGTCAAAGCTGATGGACATAAAGCCGGAACCAACGTTGTGGTTATCAGCTACACGACCACGGGATCGCAGGATCGCGTTTCATTTAACGCTTCGCCCGACGGTTTGTGGTCTGCAGGCAAATATCGTATTGACGTTTTGCTGAGTGGTAAACTCGCCAAAAGTTTGGAGTTTGAAATAAACAAAGCAACTCAAGAAACCAATAAAGAAAATAAATCTCCGACAAGACCTATCCCGCGACAAAGCAAAAAGACGCGTCTGGCTCGAAAAAATTAATCCCTGTTTTTTTTTTCAGTTTCCAAGCCGGAATAGATGCGGTTGCACAAAGAAAACAACAAATGTAATTTTGATTGATGAGCATTGCAACGACGACAGGCGATAAAGGTAAAACTGCTTTGATTGGCGGCGAGCGCGTTTCAAAATCCGATTTGCGCGTTGAAGCCTACGGAACAATTGATGAACTAGGCGCGGCGCTTGGGTTTGCGCGTTCTATTTCGGGCGATGAGGAAATTAATGAATTAACCAAATCAATTCAGCGCGAACTTTTTATGGTTGCCGGATCAGTGGCGAATCCGGACTTTGAGCAATCGCCGAAACCTTACGTGACGACTGACATGATTGATAATTTGACAGCAGCAGTTCATCGCATTGAGCAAACAGAAGGTATCTTGTCGGATTGGAGTCTGCCCGGCGATGTTACGGCGGCGGCGGCGTTTGATGTTGCCCGGACCATTTGCCGCCGCGCCGAGCGCTGCGTCGTCAGGCTTTCAGAAGCTGGCGAAGCGGTTGACGCGCAAGTTATTACTTATCTAAATCGTCTGTCAGATTTGCTGTGGCTTTTTGGCAGACTAATCGAAGCCAAAGCCGGAGTTGATTCGCGGCTTCGCGATGATGAACACGCCGGTAAAAAATGGTCTCGCGCCTGGTAATCGGTACGGTTGTGTACTGCGTTAACTTACTTTCATTTGTATTATTGTAGAAAAGAAACCAAGGGGAATTTATTAATGAGTGATACGACAGTTACTAAAGTTGATTCAAACGAATCGCCGATAGGCGAAATGGGGCAAAAATATCTAGCTTCGGGGAAAAGCCTCGCAATGCGGCTCTGGGAAAATGAGCAGCCAAACGAAGCGAAAGAACACGCTACGCGCGATTATGAAACCGTCGGCTATGTAATTTCAGGACGCGCCGAATTACATCTCGAAGGTCAAATGATTTTATTGGAAAAAGGAAATTCCTGGGTCGTTCCAAAAGGCGCACCGCACACCTACAAAATTCTCGAATCGTTTACGGCAGTCGAAGCCACTCATCCACCGGCACAAATTCACGGACGTGACGAAGAGTAATTTGATTCGCCCGAAACTTAAATCCTTCAAAACCCTTGCCGATTTGCTCGGCAAGGGCTTTTGGTTTTTTTTGCTAAAAAATGTTGAAATGAACTTTGGCAAAGGTCGTTCGTACAGTTTTTTTAGCAGATTTTTAGCAAATATTAAATGGCTGGCTGTTGACGATTTCACAAAAAAGTATCGCTGATAATTCACTTGAAGCTCGCGAGCAAAAAGAGCTCGAACAAACGTTTGGTGTTTCTCACGAGCAAACTAACGAACTAAACTCAGCGGGTCAAGTACCTTTTTTCCATCAGTTACTGAACACACCACGCATCAATTGGCAGACAAACAGAAATAATTTCGCGGGCGTTGAGTTGTAATAATCTGACTTGAGGCTTACTCTCCTAAATTTCACGCTTAAATTTATCTTGCTAAATGATAAAATGCTCGCCGAAGTTTTTAACAACTAAATGCTTATTCAAAAATAAGCCCTAGCATCAAAATCTCAGAAAGGATTTTAATAATTTCGATGAACAATAAAACAGCAAAATCAATTTTGCTTACAACCATATTGCTCTTAAGTTTTGGACGCGCTTTTGCTGAAAGCGGAGAAGCAAACGTAGTAGGCGCACAAAAGATCTTTAACGCTCAAGCCGCGAATATTTCTCACACTTTTGCCGCCTTCGCTGCAGCACAACTAACTGCCCCCGACGCTTTGATCAAAGATTTGTACAAAGTTCATGGTCAAAACAATGATCGTATTCTGCAAGGTAAAAGCCGCACGCTTTTGGATAAATATTTTGACAAGAATCTCGCCGATTTGATTTGGAAAGATTTGACTACGCATACGGATGAAGTCGGAGTGATAGATTTTGACCCGTTCTACAACGCGCAAGATATGAAAATCAAAAATCTGTTGGTCGCTCGACCCAAAATCGTAAAAGGCAAAGCCACTGTCGCGGTTTCTTTTACTAACTTCGGGAAAAAAGAGCTGATAACTTACATGCTCGTTAAACAAAAAACGACTTGGAAAATATCGGACATCAAATACAAAGA
>JBDTZD010000111.1:0-7748 GCA_040005335.1 Pyrinomonadaceae bacterium
GAACGTCCGCGAGGTATCGGTCGAAGAGGCACAAAATAAAGTAAAGCAAGGCGCAACGCTGATAGACGTGCGCGAAGATCATGAATGGAACGAATCACACGCCGCCGGAGCAACCCACATTGGGCGCGGAGTCATTGAACGCGACGTTGTTCATCAATTCCCCGACAAACAAACCGAACTCATTTTGTATTGCGGCGGGGGCTATCGCTCGGCTCTAGCAACGGATAATTTACAGAAAATGGGCTACACCAATATTTTTTCAATAGCCGATGGCTGGGCGGCTTGGCAAACGGCGAACGCGCCAATAGAAAAGTAATTAAAAATTAAAAATGCAAAATTAAAAAATGACTTGAATTTTTAACTTTTAATTTTGCATTTTTAATTGACTGTTTGCCAATCTTCCCCATTTACGCTGAGTTCCCCGTCGGTAATCGGGCGAAGTTTGGACGGCTTCGACGCAGCGGCGAAACATTTCCCGCGCTTTTTCATTTTCGCCTTGAGACTTCAAAGTTTGTCCAAGCAAATACAAGCCTTCTGGATCAAACGGACGGCGTTCTATAAATTTCTCTAAAAATTCGCGTGCTTCCCCGTAGGCTTTAGCGGCAAAATAAGTTGTGCCGATTTCGCGCCAAATTTCGCTTCCAGCATATTTATCGTTTTGTTCGGCGACAACCGAAAACCGCGCTAGAGCCGTTTGTAAATCACCGGTTTGACGCGCAATTTTGCCAAGTTCGTAGTTAGCATCAATTTCCTGCGGTTCAATCTCAACAGCTTTTTCAAAATGCTTTCGGGCTTCGTCGGTTTGACGGCGTTGGTTATACAGTAAACCAAGCTGGATGTGCGCTTCGGCATCATTTGGGTTGAGGGTAGCGGTGTTTAAAAAGCGGCGAAAGTTTTGACGCGCGCGATATGAATTGCCGAACGCAGAGACTTCGCCGCGAAAGTAAGCGTAAGCGTAAAACAAGAGAAACGGCGAAAAGAAATACGGCGAAATATAATTAAAGAGTCGTCCGCCGAAACTTATCGAAAGCCACGAAAGGCAAATTGTGGCAATTGCATTGCGCCAGCTTGCGCCGAAAACTGTTCGTAGCGCGAAGAGCATAAAGACGCCGAAGATTAATCCGCTCGCCAGCCACATTCCAAGCAAAATGTTTGGATTAACCAATTGATTTTTTAAGATTATTCCGATTACTGCAAACGGCAAATGCGCTGCTGTCCAGGCCATCAGCGTACATGTCAGCGTCACGCCGTACTCGCGCCGGAAAATCATCGAATAATTGCCGAACGGCTCAAACAAAAAGAGCGTTAAAATAGTTGCCGGAACGTAAAAGATTGTCAAACCAAGCAAGACGCTTAAGAAATTGAGCGAACTGAACGAGAAAAACCATAGCCCGTAATCTCCTACGAGCGGGAGTTTTTGTCGGTTGTTAACAGCCTTTTGATAGTTTTCATGAGCGATTTTATCCTCCGCATCGTAAAGCTCTTCGTCAGTATATTCGTCAACATTTGGCAGATTTCCCACTAATTCTGGCTGCTCATAAAGTTCAAATTGATAACGCGGGATACCAAACGCTTGATGCAGCGGTGAATTAACAGAATATTGAAATGCGAATGAAACAGCGACGACCGCAAAAACGCCAAACAACCAGCTGCCACGATCAATGATGTTGCTCATCGCCCGATGTGGCTTAAGATATAGCTGAACGAGAAACTTGAAATTGTCAAAAAGTTCTTTCATGATTGCGAGATCGGATAAATTCTAAGCTTAGACCGTGCTGTCGGGACGCTTTCCGAAATGATTTTTTACGTCTGGAATAGCTCGTCCAACGTAAATTTGAAAGTAAGTTTGAATGACCAAGTTGTCAAATTTTCTTTGAATCGAATGGTGATATAAGATTGTTTTTATTTCAATTACAATTAACGTTAAGAAAATATGTTAGAAGCACCACAAACAATAATTAAAACTCGCGTCGAACGCGACTCGATGGGCGACATTGAGGTTGAATCGGATAAATATTGGGGAGCGCAGACAGAGCGCAGCTTGAAATATTTTAATATCGGTTTTGATATGATGCCGCGCGAGATGATTCGCGCCCTCGGCATTTTGAAAAAAGCAGCCGCGTTTGTGAATTACGATTTGGGCAAGCTGCCGCAGGAAAAACTCGATTTAATCGTCCGAGCGGCCGATGAGGTCATTGAAGGCAAACTCGATGCGCATTTTCCTCTGCGAATCTGGCAAACAGGGTCAGGGACGCAAACTAATATGAATGCCAACGAAGTCATTTCAAACCGCGCAATCAAAATGGCGGGCGGGATGCTAGGCAGCAAAAAGCCGATTCACCCAAACGATGATGTTAACAAATCGCAATCGTCCAACGATACATTTCCGACTGCGATGTACATTGCTGCCGCTGAACAATTATCAAAATTAATTACGCGCGTGCAAAAGGTTCAGTACGCGATTGAAGCAAAAGCGAAAGAATTTGCGGACGTTGTAAAAATTGGGCGGACGCATTTGCAGGACGCAACGCCAATTACGGTCGGACAGGAATTTGGCGGCTGGGCGAGCTTGCTCGAACGAGATGTTAGCCGTCTTGTTTATGTTTTACCGGGTTTGTTTGATTTAGCGATTGGCGGAACTGCCGTCGGAACGGGTCTTAACGCTCATCCGGAATTTGCCCAACGCGCGGCGGCAAAAATCGCTGAATTAACAAGATTGCCTTTTAAATCTCACCCGAATAAATTTGCGGCGCTCTCTGCGCACGATGAAATCGTTTTTGCTTCGGGCGCGCTTAAAACTTTGGCTTGCTCGCTGATGAAAATCGCCAATGACGTGCGTTGGCTGGCTTCTGGACCGCGTTGCGGTCTCGGCGAATTGTCTCTGCCCGAAAACGAACCCGGCTCTTCAATCATGCCCGGAAAGGTGAATCCCACTCAGTCAGAAGCAGTGACAATGGTCGCCGCTCAAGTTTTGGGTAACGACGCGGCAATAGGTTTCGCCGGTTCACAAGGCAATTTCGAACTCAATGTTTTCAAGCCCGTAATGATTCACAATTTCCTGAATTCGGTTCGACTTCTCGATGACGCTTGTCACGGTTTTGTTGATTACTGCGTCGTCGGAATCGAGCTTAATCGTGTTCAAATTGATCGTTATCTGCAAGATTCATTAATGCTCGTTACGGCTCTAAATGAAAAAATCGGTTATGACAACGCCGCCAAAATTGCCAAAAACGCGCATAAAAAAGGAACTTCGCTAAAGGAATCAGCCATCGAACTCGGGCTGCTGACAGGTGAGCAGTTTGACGAGTACGTCAAGCCTGAAGAGATGACTCACCCTTAAAAATAGCAAATAGAAAAGAGTGAAGCCTGAATAATCACGTTCTTTATTCAGGCTTCACTCTTTTCTATTTGCTAAATAATAAAAGGCTACCGCGCGGCAACCTTATTTTAAATCAAATTTTTGATACTAAATTTATTATAATATACTGAAGCGCTAACTAATGTTTCACCTTTACTTCGTCGTCTTAGAGAGGACGTCGTGTTTCAGTTTTACTTCACCCAGCACCCCTCGATTCGGAACCTTATTATAAGCCGATTTTAATTCGGTAATCAAGTGTTTTATCGAAAAAAAATAATTAAGCCGTAAGCCTTTGTGTTAACAAAGGCTTACGTGGATTGATTTCAGAAATATCTTTGAGAATATCAAATTCTGTCAAATGAGTTTCTGTTTTGCACATCTACAAAACCGGTTTTTGCGATTCGCGTGGACGGTAAAAAGCGTCGCCGCGTTGTTTGAGTTCAGCTTTTTCGCCCAAAGATTGAACTACCGATTGCAGCAATGCTTTGTTGGCAATCTTAAAACTCGCCGTGCCGCGGACATCGGAATCCGGATCGCTGAATTCGACTATCAAATAACGATTTTTGCTGCGAATAAATCCGAAAGGGATCGCATAAATCGAAGGAATTGCGCTGGCAACAGTTGCCGCCGTCGGGCGAACTGATTTTGAACTGCCGTAAATGACCATCAAAGATTTGTATGGCAAACCAAAGATTTCTTTGTTTTCTACATTGCGAAAGACAAAACGTTTGTTGAGGTCGTCGTAAGTCAATGTGCCTTTAGTTTTTTTGTCGTAACCGAAAAGTCCGCCTTGATATTGAGCTGCAAAAGTGTTTGGCGCGGGCTGCGGTTTCGGCATTTGCGGATTTGTATTCTGCGAGACATCAGTTTTCTCAGTAGTTTGTGGAGTTTGCGACGTTGTTGTCGTTTTAGTCGGTTGTCGCACCCCTTGTGCCGCAATACCGATGTTTGAAACTAGTAGAAACATTAAAAATAGAAATGGTCTTTTCATCTGTTAAACTCCCGAATCTAATATTTGGTATTGCCAAGTGTTCGCTGCCAATTAAGCGACGTTTTCAAAACATGCAAGCGTTTTTGGTCTTCATCAGAGCATAAAGGCGAAAGCTGTCCTAAAATGCGTTCGAGTAAATATGAACCAAACTCATTGGCATGAGACAAAATTTGTGAATAATAATGCAGCCGAATTTTACCGTCGCTGTTCGAGTGAAAAGCGAGAAAATCTTCATTCGACAACGCAAAAACGTCTTGGTTAACCGGAACAATCGAGCGCGGAACACCATGCCAAACTTCGTTCTTAAGTTTGTCGCGCCACCCAAGTAAAAGGATGCCTACAAGCAAACCTTGTTCGTTCAGATAATCGGGTGAGAGAATTGCGAGTTCCGGTTGAGGAGAGAGTCTTGGCCCGTAACTACCATATTCCGGATTCAAAAGCTGGGAATCATAAATCACGCCGATGATTTCTGTCATGTCCTCGAGCGGCAAAGAAACGAATTGAGCGAAGCCATAATCAGTCGTCGCTGGTGGATTGTTCGAATCAAGCCCATCAATCACGCGCCCAACATAATCAATGTGAGAATTTGATTTAACAATTTTAGCAATTTTCATTTGTTTAATTCGGGAATTATGTACAAAAGCCACCACAGCAAAACTTGGATAGTGAGGATAATTGACCCAAGTAAAAGACTGTAAGTCGCCGTTTGTCTGCCGCCAAGATGTGGTTTGCGCACCGAAACTGCCAAACCGATACCGCCTAAAATCAACGCACCCGGACAAAACAAAATGCCGAGGTATGGAACAAGCGAATAAACTACGAATGCCATGGCGGTGGAAGCCGCACTGTTATGATCTTCGGCAAAGAGTTTTTGCACCTTATTCGGTTTTGGCTGTGAAACACTTCGTTTTGTTGTCTGTTTTCGCAAGTTGTACGAAGCCCGCAGAGCATCAAGCGGTGCGTAATCCTCACGCAAATTGTGACCGCAAACCGCACAAAACTTGGCTTGCGCACGGATTGCCTCGGCTCCACAAATCGCGCAAATTAATAATTTCACCGAACGATAACGCGGCATCACAATACATCTTTCATCAGAAACGCGGCAACGCGGTACGTCTTTCATCATCTTGTTTAAACCCGGCTTTCATAATATCAGCGTCGCCTCGCTTTGCTCATTCTCTTGTTTGAGACGCGAAAATTCAAGTTTTCACGTGCAGAAAAATCCTGTAATGCCCGTAAAAACGTTTCTCGGTCGCGCACGGTAAGAACTGCCGTCGCATCCGCCGTTTCGAGAGCATAAGGATAACCTAACCCAACTACGCATTCCGCGCGAACTGTGTCCACAACCTCTGCGAGTAAGCCGGATTCATAAATCCACGCCGGAATGTCTAACCTTGCCGGAATAGAATCACTGGTCGTTTGCAAATAAACCAAACCCACGAGCGCATTGTTGTCCAAGTCAACAAAATAGTCGCTTAAACCTTGGCGCTCGCAACGAAAAAAAATCGTCCGATCGCCCCAATTTTGCAGCGTTTTGACGCTTAACAATTCTGCATCTATCAAAGTTTTACTCGGCTGATGCAGCATATTTCTGCTCGTCAGATTATCAAGCAGACCGATTAAGTCTCGCGCTTCGCTTTGCGCGATGTAACCGACGAGCGGAACTTGCACTTCTTTTGAAAGCAAAACTAATTGCCGTGCAGTTTCGATGTATTGGTGTTGGACGCTCGAATTTGGTTGTGAAAAAGAAATCAGCAGAGTTCCGTCAAAAAACGCGAGCGGCATTCGTTCCGCCCGTTCGTGCCATCCTCGTTTGCTTTCTAAAAACTTTTTGAGAGCTTTGACTTCGGCTTGAAAACGGCGCAAACCAATAATGGTTGCGGTTCGAATTGGTTCTTCAAACTCGTCGGCAAAATTGGCGATATCTTGCGGGCTGACAATCAAAATTGAGGCTTGTTTGCGATAGCTCCCGTCGGCATTATGCGGATTTTCAAACGTCCCGACTTGGATAGCGGCAACTCGCAAAGAGATTTCGCGCTCAAAAGTAATCTGGCTGCCATCGGCGGCAAAGGTCGTTCTGTCTTGCAAAACCTGCAACGCCCAACTTCGAGCTTCCTCATGATTTTGCCAGCGCGGTTCAAAAGCTAGTTTAATCGATTTTAATTGATCTAATTCATCTGACGGAATTGCACCGACATTCTCTTTCCTTCTGTCGTTTAAATCCGCTTTCACTTCTTCTGCACCTTTTTTCAAGCTAAGTTCTTGTATCAAGGCAAGATAGCTTTCAATTTCGTCTGATTGCGATTCAGCAAAGCGCGCAAATTCATCGCGCTTTGAAGTGAGCTCTTGAGTTAAAAGTTCTCGAAAAAGCATTTTTGAAAGTTACTTTTGGTTTTCAATTTCAAGGAACTGTTCACAAAATGTTTTCCATTCGCCCTTTTGAATTCCCAAATAAGAACCAATATTGGCAGTCGCAAGATTGCGGATTGTTTCCAGTAATCCTTTTGTTTCCAATGTGTTAGTTTTTTCGTTTAACCCAATAACATAAAACTTTAAACTTTTGTCAGTTTTTTCCAAACAAAAGTTGTTGGTAGCCTGATCATTAAAAAAGTGCGATGTCACACTCTCGTTAGTGTTATCTTCGGTTGGATTGAAAGTGGGTTGAACGGTTAAAACTATTTCGTTGGAGGATCTATAAATTTCGATAATTTTTACCCAATCATATTTCAACGCGCCTTTTAGCGAAATACGGATAAAGTCGCCAATTGTCATCGCGTTATCAAGCCGATTATCGCCGTTTGCGTCAAAAAGCTCGTAGCTTGAAGCACCGGACGCATTATTCCAGTTTTTTATATGAAAAAGCTTTTCTTCCAAACGGCTAAATGCTGCTTCCGCTTCTTCATTAGTTAAAAAATTGCGTCCTGCACTCGTTACCGAACTTTGTTCGGGCGAGGACGACTGCTCTTGCGCTTCGGCTTTTCTCAACAAACATTCAATTTTGTCGCTCATTTTATTTCTCACCGCCAACTTCATTTAACGCGGCTCGTGCGACGTTTTAAGAAATCCATTAAAACAAACTGCGAAAGGTTATTTGGATTGGCGAAATATGCTTTACCGCGCGTCATCGCGGTCATTTTCTTGACAAAATCTACCAAGTAGTAATCACTTGCAAGCATAAAAGTATTGATCATGACGCCGGATTTACGGCACGCTTGTACTTCTTTCATTGTTTCCGCCATTACAAACGGGTCATTGCCCATCGAGTTTTTGTAAAGCAATTTTTTGTCGGTTTGCATTTCCGAATAGCGACGGTGGCTAAAAAAAGCTGCGCTCGATTTATCTATAAAACAGGCGGTTGGCTTGCCGTCTGTAACCATGACGATCTGCTTCATTTCTTTG
>JBDTZD010000180.1:0-2325 GCA_040005335.1 Pyrinomonadaceae bacterium
GCGCCGGTAATCGTGTGAGTCGTCGAAACCGGAATCCCGGCGGCAGTTGCGCCAAAGAGAGTCAGCGCCCCGGCAGTTTCGGCGCAAAATCCGTTGACGGGCTGCAATTTAGCAAGTTTTGTTCCCATCGTTTTAACAATTCTCCAACCGCCTGAAAGCGTTCCCAAGGCAATTGCTGTGTGCGCCGCCAAAACAACCCACAACGGGATATGTTCTTTCGAAAAACTAGCCGGACTGTAAGCAGCTAAAACAAGCGTAATAATTCCCATCGTTTTTTGCGCATCGTTGCCGCCATGTCCAAGTGAGAAAGCGGCTGCAGAAAACAATTGTCCGAACCGAAAAATATGATCAACCTTGGAAACCGTGAAACGATGAAAAATCCAATAAACCGCCACCATCAAAAAATAGCCGAAAACCAACCCAATCAAAGGCGACAAAACAATAAATGTAATTGTTTTAATCCAGCCTTCGGCAATGTACAGCGTTTCCAAATGCTGGAAACCGTTAATGCCTAGGAAAGCCGCTAATGCCGCTCCGCCGTAACCGCCGATCAGCGCGTGTGAGCTTGATGACGGAAGCCCGAGGTACCACGTGATTAAATTCCAGGTTATTGCCCCGATTAATGCCGCGAGCAAAATGTAGAGTCGGTAATGCGGGTCAAACACTTCATCGTTGACGATACCTTTAGAAATGGTCTGCGCCACCTTTGTCCCGAAAATCAAAAACGCTATAAAATTGAAAAAAGCAGCCCAGACAACTGCCACCGATGGTGATAAGACTCTGGTTCCAACAACGGTTGCAATCGAATTTGCCGAATCATGAAAACCGTTGACATAATCGAAAACCAAAGCGGTTAAAATGATAAAAATCACTAAAGCCAGAGTTGCCGTCTGTCCATCCATAAAATCATTAAAAGAATATTTTGTGGGTTATTATTACTTTTATTCTTAAGTGTGTTTGAGAATAATACTCTCAATGATATTCCCGACGCTTTCGCACCGGTCAATTCCGTTTTCCAAAATCTCGTACAATTCTTTCCATTTAACCAACTGCAGGGCGTCTTTTTCGTTTTGGAAAAGTTCACTCACCGCCCGAAAATAAATTTCGTCGCCTTCGTTTTCCAGGCGATGAATTTCGACCAGGTGCTGGCTCATACCATTAGGTTTTTTTAACATCGAAACTGCCGCATGAATTTCGTTTGCCTGGCTTTGAATAACGCGGGCAAATTGCTGAGAGTACTGATTGGCTTCGCGAATGTGATACATCACGACGGCGCGCGCGGCGGCATCAATAAAATCGCAAATATCATCAAGTCCGACCGCCAGCGTGTAAATATCTTCGCGGTCAAAGGGCGTGATAAAAGATTTGTTTAACTTAAGCGTGATTTTGTGATTAATTTCATCACAACCGTGTTCAAGTTCCTTGATATGTTTGATGTGGACGGCAAAATTTGTCGGATCGTCATTGAGCATTACAACCAGCGCGTTTGCCGCCAGTGCTATTTGCTCGGTCATTTGCGAGAAGAAAACAAAATAATCATCTTCTCGCGGTAAGAGACTAAAAGCCATTTTGCGAAATCTCCAGTGAAACTATATTGGATTAGAACCTAAAGCGAAAAAGTGCCGATTATCTCCAAACAGGAAATAAATTAAACCTCTTTCAACGCCAAATCAATCATTATCAGCTTTGCCAGAGAGCCTTCGGAGAAACGGCAAACTGAGAATAAGCGAAAAAGTTTGCTTGATTTAATAAACTAAATCTTTAATCGTTTTAATCCTACATGCTTTCCGTCATAAATTCATTTGATTATTTGTTCTAAAGCAGTTTCGATTGTTGAGAAGACAAGCTAAAGTTTGTCTTCTGGCCTTTAGCAGGCTTCAATCCCTAACTTTAAATACTTGAGATTTACTTTAGCAGCAGGAAAAGTTTATTTTTTTAATTCCCGAAATTAAAACAGGCGAGATTTCACCCCGCCCGAAAAAACCATTTTTATTTTACTTTTGCGCTGATGCCGCACTTCCAAGGTATTTGTCAAACCAATCTAGATTTGTTTGCATAGCGGCAAGCTGCATCTTTGGCTCTGTTGGTCCGTGCGGTTGACGCGGCAGGACGATCATTCTAGTTGGCACGCCTTGCGCTTTGAGCGCGTTGTAAAATTCATAGCCCTGCGAAATTGGGACGCGGACATCGGCGTCGCCGTGTTGAATCATGGTTGGCGTGGTAACTCCTTTGACGTTGAACATCGCCGAGTGCTTCGCGTAAGTTTCTGGATTTTCCCACGCCTGCCCGCCAAAATAATCAGGCACAAATGAGGGAATATCGGCA